>NZ_PIZM01000002.1:662397-835254 GCF_002835465.1 Psychromonas sp. psych-6C06
GTCTGCATTGATAAAGGCCCATGCGCATTAAGTCTTAAATAACAGAGCAATAAAAGCACGGCAACCATTTAATCAAAAATAAAGCCACAATACATCAAACCACTTACAATCGAAAGATTAGCTTAATTAACGAGAGGTAATTAAATGGATAATTTAAGGGGCTAGAGTCTGTTGATATTTCGAGTTTATTTTTACAACAATTTTGGGGCTATTTGCAGCGATTGACGGCATCAATAGCAAGCAATACAAAATAAAGAGCCATTTTGCTGTTTAAATAAGGCAGAGCCTATGCAGTGCGGCTACTCCACATAAATAGGCGAAAACCGAGTAAAAATAGTCAACGAATGTTGCCCTGCGGGTTCAATACAACACTCTTTTTCCTTGCTCTATTTGACTATATCAAACAGTACGCAATACAAAACGAAAAGACGTTTTGCTATCCATTAGACGAAACTCGCTTAGAATGAGTAAGCTACATTCCGTCTACCTTGCTCAAAATACGTTGTGTTGAACAAAGTTTAAACGGCAAAGTTCCCCCCCTAGGGAGGTTACAATAAACAACATCGGAAAACGGTGAATTTCATACAGCTAATTATTTGTTTAAAAAATAACAGCCAAGCTCTAACAAAATTTAAAAGAGAGGTAAGTCTTAACATTTATCGCAAACAAGCAATATAAATAGTCTATTTTTTAGGCTATACATTTAATTTGATAGGTCACATAATGAAGCTAATTTGGACTTTAACTCTTTTTATTTTTTCGTCGGTTATTTTCGCAAAAGATATTGTATTAAGTACCCATAATCTTTATCCCTATGGAAGTTATCCAGATGATCAGCCTATTAAAAAATCTGCATCTAAGAACTTTACAGGTATTGCAGTCGATCGCGTACGCTGTGCGTTTTCACACATGAATGAATCCCTACACATTTTAGTCGTTCCATGGACTCGGGCACAATATTTAGCAGAAGGTGATGCTGTAGACGGTTTTTTTGCCGGTTCTCAAAATAGTTATCGTGATGCTTACGCTAAAAAAAGCGATATTATTGCAGAGCAAAAGTGGAAATGGTATTGGCTTAAAAACAATCCGCAAAACCCTCAGGATATGTCTCAACTGGCACGAATAGGTAGCTTTAGAGGCTCTAATATGTCGAAATGGTTAGAAGCCAACAAGTACCCTATTTATAGTCGCCCGAAAACCACTGAACAACTTCTTTTACAGTTAAAAAGTCAACGTATCGATCTCTTTATTGCCAATAACCTCGTCGCCGAGAAATTACTAAAAAAATATAATATGTCCGAGCAAGTAGACTCTGCGATTATTAAGGATAAACCCTTACATTTATATATTACAAACCGCTCATTAATTGATAACCCGACCTTACTTAAACGCTTTAATAAGGGTTTAGCATTGTGTTATCAAGAGCAAGGGTAGTTACTTATAGTGCTGGCGTGCAAGAAAATGCACGGGTTAAATGGGCTGATGGCACTAATACCCTTAGATTCATCGAAGAAAGACAAAGCCCAATGTAAAAAACAGGACATGAACCATAAGTGCATATAAAGGTATCGTTGAGTACCAAACGAAAAGAATAATGAGGGATTTTTAGGCGTAGATAAGGCTTGAGGTAATACGCTAACTGCTTGATTAATTTATATAACTCCTAATACAACAAAGCCCCGAATCTATTATTACAAGACATCGATGCTTTATCATTTGTATGGTACCGCTGGACGGACTTGAACCGTCACTTCTTTCGAAATCGGATTTTGATTCCTGATATGTACTAGCTCAGACTTGATCTATCACTCCCCAAATTGTATGTTCACACATCGCTTTGGGGCACAAACCTAGCTAGGAATTATTGTTGTTTTCTCTGAATCAGTAGTAAAATTACTTTGTCATAACACAATTACAAATCATGTTTTAAATATCCCCCCCCTCTTAACTATCACTTAATTGGGGGGGGGGGATAATTTTTAACGAAGGTAATAAATAGGAACTCTTTCGTTTTTAGATTAATTTATTTCAAATAACTTATAAATTCTCTTCTGCAAATGAAGCTAAGCGACTTCTTACAACACCATTAAGGTAAACATTTGCACTGCCTTCAAAAGCCTTAAAACGCTCGACAATATAAGTTAAACCTGAGGTGACAGGAGTTAAGTAATTACTGTCTATTTGCGCTAAATTGCCAGAACATACAATTTTAGTTCCCTCCCCACATCGAGTAATGATCGTTTTTAGCTGTGATGCTGTTAAATTCTGGCACTCATCTAACAATACAAATGAGTTTTGGATGCTACGTCCACGCATAAAATTAACCGATTTAAATTGAATGTTGGCTTTTTCCATAATGTAATCCAATGATCCATTCGGACACTCATCATTTTTATGCAAGACTTCCAATGTATCGGTAATCGCCGCCAACCAAGGCATCATCTTATCTTCTTCAGTGCCTGGTAAAAAACCAATTGATTCAGCGATTTCAGGCGTATTTCTAGTAACAATCACTTTGTCATAAATACCCTGTTCAATCACTAACTCAAGCGCAGTCGCCATGGCCAATAACGTTTTCCCACATCCAGCAGGCCCGGTCAGAATAACTAATTCAATGTCGGGATCAAGCAGTGCATCAATTGCCATCGCTTGGTAAATGTTCTTAGGTTGTACTCCCCAAGCACTGCAAGACATTAATTTATCTCGCCCTAAATCCTGTAACCGAAGTACTCCGGCTTGTTCTGAGATGACTTTAGCCGCAAACTGCTTAGTCTCATCCAAGATATATTCATTACAATAAGTCCCTTCAATTAAGTTTGCATCCAAGTGATGAAAGGTATCTCGACCTTGAGTATCACTTTCACAATCTTCTACTTGGTCCCAAAAACTCCCATTTAAACAGCGAAAACCTTTCGACAATAGTTGAATGTCGTCGATAAGCTGGTCTTTGCGGTAATCTTCGACATAATGCAGACCAGCCCCTTTAGCTTTCAAACGCATATTGATGTCTTTTGTCACCAGTATTACTTGTGTGCGCTCTTTAACTTGTTGTAAATATAAAGCCGAATTAATAATGCGATTATCCGGCTCGTCTTCGGTAAAAAACTCTTGGCTTATCGGCTGATGATGATCAGTAAAAATAGCAATTCGGCCAGACTTCTCAGTATTATCTGTATATAAAGGAACTCCTTGCGAAATAGCCTCTGGAGAAGCATCTTTGAAAATATCTTCTAGAGAACGAATCACAATTCGAGCATCTCGACTGACTTCTTTTTGCCTGTCTTTGATACGGTCTAACTCTTCTAAAACTGTCATTGGAATAACCACGTTATGCTCTTTAAAGGCGTAAATGGCGAGAGGATCATGTAGCAATATATTTGTATCTAGAATAAAAAACTTACGATCTTCATTTCCCATCAGGAGACTCCTTATCCGCTATTTGTACAAGTGATCCAACTTATTCAGTTGAATTGATTAACTTCTACAGTAGCGATCCAGCAATGACAGTTTTATGACAAAAGTAAAAACAATACGCTTAATCAACAAAATAGAGAGAGGCCCCATAGTTACTTTAAATAAACTACCGTCAAATGTTTATTCCATCGGAAAAATTTAGGACCAATAATTTAGGTGAACTTTTAATTATTGGGTTGATAATTAATAATTGTTTGGTGCTTTCTTCTGTATAAAAAGAAATAAGGTTATCTGTTAATTTTTGATATGGTTTTACAATACTCCCCTCTTTACCACTTTTGGTTTTGATGGTTTGCATATTATATAAATCTACATCGCGCATTAACGATTCCATTGAATACCCTATCTGTTAAGTTTGCTTTATTCTCAGTGCAAAGGTGACTATACCTTTGTGTCATTGTTATCGACTTATGCCCTAATACTTCTGCTATTTCAAGCAAGCTAGCGCAGGTATGGCGTAAGTCATGAAACCTGAAATCACGAATGATTGCTTCATTTAAAGCCCCACTGCCAGTGAATATCAAAATTCTTAAAATATCTTTTCTGGTCATTGGGATGTGGAAAAACGAAGCCACCAATTTTCGTATATTTAATTAATTCAGTAACAACATCACTGGTAAGAGTTAATATACGTTGCTCACCATTCTTGGTTTTAGGGAGATATGCAGTTTTTGTTTTAAAATTAATATCCCCCCATGTAAGTGAAGTTATTTCAGTACGCCTTGCACCTGTAGTCACAACCATCAAAACTAATAAATACAATTGTTCCCAATTGGATTTCTTTACTGCTTGAAATAAACGATGTAACTCCTCACTGCTCAAAAAACGAGTGTGAGCATTATTTTCTGTATATTGCTTGATGCCTTTGACAGGATTGTAATCAACGTCGAATTCATGAAGTAAGAAGCTATATAGGGAGCCAATTGATGATTTATAGCGGTTTAAGGTCGCAGGGGCTTTATCCAACGATAACAACTTCAGTTCAGCTTTAATTTGCTGACGAGTTACTTTGCCGACGGGTTTATCTGCAAAGACAGACACCCAATGTAACAATCGCTGTTGCTTACTTGGATCTTTACCAACACCTTGATCTAAAAACTGCTTTGCAGCATCAGAAAAAGCTAAGGAAGTTAACGTATGATTAGTTAAAGAATGCGCAAAATCATTATCCACCAGCAGTAAAGCTCGGAATTTTTCAGCTTCTTTTTTTATTTTGAAAGATTTAGATATTCGATTGCCATCGCGCATGAATTCAACACGATAAGTAGTAGTTTTTTGCCCTTTCGTACTTGTAGAGTTTCCATTTTATTTCCTTTACGCCAAATTACGCCAAATTACGCCAAAAACGTAACCGAGTATCAGGAAAACAAAACCAGACTGACTTTTTCTTTCTCTTAACTAGTTGACTAAACTATATAAAATATTTGGTACCGCTGGACAAACTTGAACCATCACTTCTTTCGGATATTTTGAGGTATAGAGATTTTGAGCGGTGTTAGAAAGACAAAAGGCCTAAGTCATTCCTGACTTAGCCCTATCAAATTTGGTACCGCTGGACGGACTTGAACCGTCACTTCTTTCGCATATTTTGAGGTATAGAGATTTTGAGTGGTGTTAGAAAGCAAAAAGGCCTAAGTCATTTCTGACTTAGGCCTTTTAAATTTGGTACCGCTGGACAGACTTGAACCGTCACTTCTTTCGCATATTTTGAGGTATAGAGATTTTGAGCGGTGTTAGAAAGACAAAAGGGCTAAGTCATTCCTGACTTAGCCCTATCAAATTTGGTACCGCTGGACGGACTTGAACCGTCACTTCTTTCGCATATTTTGAGGTATAGCGATTTTGAGCGGTGTTAGAAAGACAAAAGGGCTAAGTCATTCCTGACTTAGCCCTATCAAATTTGGTACCGCTGGACGGACTTGAACCGTCACTTCTTTCGCATATTTTGAGGTATAGAGATTTTGAGTGGTGTTAGAAAGCAAAAAGGCCTAAGTCATTTCTGACTTAGGCCTTTTAAATTTGGTACCGCTGGACGGACTTGAACCGTCACTTCTTTCGAAATCGGATTTTGAATCCGACGTGTCTACCAATTCCACCACAGCGGCATTAGATAGGCTAAAGTAACTAGCTTCTCATTAAGTGGCGTTGATTATACTCATCAAAGAATTACAAACAAGTATTTTTAAGCTCACCATCACTAAATGCTCAAAAAGTCAGCGCTAGGCCTAGTTATAATTTTGCTACAAAATGCTACACTGCGATCTTCTATTTTCAAAGGAACCATCATGGCTAAGCGTAATCAGAAAAAAGTATCAAAACTTACTATTCAAGAGCAATATCAAAGTTGTCCTCGTGCGAACCTATTTAAACGATTAGGTGCCTATATCTATGATTTATTTGCATTAGCAGCGGTACTGATGTTCTCTGTTATTTTTGCACTATTAGTGGTAATTATATTTAATAATATGGGCTTAATTAATCTTGATGCCTATAAAGATATTGCAGACTATTTATCACAGAGTTCCGCATTTGCAGTGTATTTAGCAATGGTGATTATTGGTTTTTATGCATATTTTTGGACCAAAGGTGGACAAACTATTGGTATGAAAGCATGGCGTTTACGAGTTCAAAATAGTGATGGTAGTAACATCAGTTTTACGCAAGCGTTAATTCGACTAGCGACTTCCGCTTTTGGATTAGGGAATATTATGGCTCTTTTAAAAAACCGCAATGCATTTCAAGATTTATGGGCCGAGTGCGAAGTGATTGTGCTAACCAAAGAGCTAAGCTCATGGAAAGGGTTTAAAGGTATGGGATTTATGGACGAAGATAAGAAATAATTAAGGGTTATGAAGGCAGGAAAGCTTGAAAGTAAGAATGAATGCCTGAGGCTGAAGGCTGAAGGCTGAATCTCATTCAAGCGTTCCAGCCTTATGGCTTCAAGCTTTTTTATTAGCTTTGTTTTTTCAGCAGATACATAGCAACCAACAGCACCAGTAGACTCGGTAACAGAGCACCTAATGCAGGTGGCAACCCAAAGACTAGGCTCGCTGGGCCAAACAGTTCACCTGAAACGTGGAAAGTAAAGCCACTGGCTATACCAAATATTAAACGCGTCCCCATGGTCACCGTACGTAACCCGCCAAAAATAAATGACACCGATAGCAGCATCATCACTACGATCGTGAAAGGTAGTACCGCTTTACGCCAAAAAGTAAGCCAGTAACGGTTGGCATCTTGCTCATTAGTCTCAAGGTAGGTGATATAATTATATACATCACGCATCGACATTTTATCTGGGTCGCTAAGCACCACTTCAAGTTTTTTAGGCGTTAACTCCGTTTTCCAGATGTATTCATTTTGTACAGAAACAGACGTTTTTTCTTCACTAAACTCGGTACTACTAATATTGGTTAGTAACCATGAGTTTTCTTGATAAACCGCTTTTCTTGCTAATAGCGCTCGCTCAAGTTGCATCTGCTTATCAAAGAAGTACAACTGCACATCAAACAGCTGCGCCTGACTATTCATCCGTCCGATACTGACAAAAGCATCACCATCTTTAACCCAAACACCGTATTTATTGCTGACTTTTTGCTGACCACTTCTTGCTTGGTCACGCATCGAGTAGGCTTCTTTATCAGTCACTGGGGCTACAAACTCTCCTAAGACCATTACTGCTAGCACCATCGGAATTGCGGTTTTTAATACCGCACCAGCAATACGCAATTTAGATAAACCAGCGGCCTGCATTACCACTAACTCACTACTGCTCGCTAAACTTCCTAAACCAATAAGTGCACCAATAAGCGCTGCCATCGGAAAAAAGACAGCAATTTCAACGGGCATTTTAAGTAACACAAAATATCCTGCGCTCCATACATCATAGGTTCCCTGTCCGACATTCTTCATCTGCTCTACAAATTTAATAATGCTACTTAAGCCGATCAACACAAACAGGCTTAAAAATGTAGATGCAAAAATTGTTTTACCAATATAACGATCGATAATTCCCATCATATTATGCGCTAACCTTTAACTTATTCTTGATTTTTTTTGCCCCAGAAAATTTACCCAGCGCCTGCATATGAAGCACTATACCCGCGCCTAAGAAGATAAATAACACCCCCCAAATCGACGTTGCAGGCAATGAGCCATCTTCTATTAAACTTCGCGAGGTACTCAACAATAAAAAGAAGGTTAAATATAACGCCAGTGCCGGTAACAACTTAGCATAACGACCTTGTCGTGGGTTTACTTTTGCCATTGGGACCGCCATAAAGGTAATCATTAATATTGATATCGGAATTGCAAAGCGCCAATGAAGCTCAGCTTGATAATTCGGGTTATCCACTGCAAAAAGTTGTTCTGTCGATAATGCTTCAACGCCACGCTTTTTTTCTGTTACTTCACGATTAGCAATATGCACCTCAAAACGATCAAATTCACTATTGTCGAAGTTTGGTTGGCCGATAATACCAGCATAGCGTTGTCCATCCATTAGAGTTAACCAAGTACCGTCCTGTTTATTTTCTACGACCCCTTGTAAAGAGGTCAATACAGAAGGGGCTCTTCCCTCCTCTTTAGGCCAATGTGCGGCAAACACCCGCTCTAATTTTTGCCCTTGCATAAATTTTTCAACGTATACCACGCCCCCTTTGTCTGATGTTGTATGAAAGCGCCCTTCAATTAAAGTTGCGGCGCCAGCATCAGATTCCGCCTCTTCAATAACGCTAACCATTTTATCTTCCGCCATCGGCGCAAGATATAAACTATTAAAAGCAGCAAAAGCAAAAGTAAAAAGAGATAACAACAGTGTCGCTTTTAAAACATTATTCGGACTGTAGCCACACGAGGTCATTGCGACCATTTCACTCTCGCCATGTAATCGACCATGCGCGAAAAGGACCGCCAAGTAGAAACTGATTGGCAACATTAACGTGCCTAACGTTGGTAAATTAAGGTACAGCAGTGTTAAAACAAGATCAGGGGGAATAACACCGTTAATCGCTTTGGCGAGAATGGCAATAAATTTTTGGCTTACAAAAATAAGCAACAGAACAAATAGAATACCCACTTGGCTTTTAAATGTTTCTAGCATGAGGTAACGAAGAAGTATCACCCTGTTCTCCTGTCTGAAATTAGCGTTATTAAGGATTGTCTTCAAAACTACTTGCGATTTTGCTTTAAAATAGCCAGTCATTTAAGGCTTTTTGGAAACAATTTATCGCAAGTTATTTTGTAACGATTCCTAAAAGGGTGGATTAAGCAAGTAATTACGGTAAAATTGCTGTTTTGAGAGTTTTGAATCCACAAACATCTATAATAACTGCATTTTTGTAAAAAGAGCATTGTTAATATAAATAAAATCACTGCATTAAGGGTATATATGGAATTTCTTGTAAAAAGTGGTAGTCCTGAAAAACAGCGCAGTGCGTGTATCGTAGTTGGCGTTTTTGAGCCACGTCGCTTATCAAATTCAGCGGAAGTACTAGATGAAATCAGTGAAGGTTATTTAACCGCACTGCTCCGCCGTGGTGACATAGAAGGTAAAGTTGGTCAGGTGTTGTTTTTACATCATGTGCCTAACGTGCCAAGCGAACGCGTTTTATTAGTCGGTTGCGGTAAAGAGCGTGATTTAACAGAAACTCAATACAAGCAAATTATTGCTAAAACCATCGCGACATTAAACGATACAGGTTCACTAGAGGCGATTTGCTTCTTGTCTGAATTGCATATCAAAGGCCGCGACAGTTACTGGGCAGTTCGCCAAGCAGTTGAAGCCGCGCAGGATTCTTTATATAGCTTTAATCAATTCAAAACAACTAAAGACAATGCACGTCGTCCGCTACGTAAACTCACCTTTAATGTGCCAAGCCGTAAAGAGCTACCGCGTGCAGAGCTTGCACTGCAACATGGTATCGCTATCGCATCGGGCGCAAAAATATGTAAAGACTTAGCCAATATGCCACCGAATATCTGTACGCCACTGTATTTAGCAGAGCAAGCACAGGCGCTAGCAGAGCAGTTCGACAAAGTTGAAACTGAAATCGTTGATACTGCGCAGATGACCGAGCTTAACATGGACAGCTACCTCGCTGTTGCGCGTGGCTCTGATAACCCTGCTTATATGTCTATCATGCGTTATAACGGCGCAGAAACAGATCAAAAACCGATTGTATTAATTGGTAAAGGTCTCACCTTTGACTCAGGTGGTATCTCATTAAAACCAGGTGCAGGCATGGATGAGATGAAATACGACATGGGCGGGGCAGCATCTGTTTATGGCACCATGAAGGCACTGGCAAAATTAGATCTGCCGATTAATGTTATCGGTATTTTAGCGGGTGCAGAAAATATGCCAGCAGCCAACGCTTATCGCCCTGGTGATATTTTAACGACCATGTCAGGGCAAACAGTAGAAGTGTTAAACACCGATGCTGAAGGGCGCCTAGTGTTATGTGATGTCCTCACTTACGCAGAGCGCTTTGAACCAGAATGTGTGATTGATGTGGCGACGCTAACTGGCGCTTGCATCATGGCATTAGGTCATAATATCAGTGCGATGTTAAGCCCGCACAAAGGACTTGCACACGAACTATTAAACGCAGCATCACAATCAAATGATAAAGCGTGGCAACTGCCAATGGATGACGAGTTCCAAAAACAACTCGATAGTCCCTTTGCCGATATGGCAAATATTGGTGGGCGCCCAGCAGGCACGATCACAGCAGCTTGTTTCCTTTCTCGTTTTACCAAAAAGTATAACTGGGCACATTTAGATGTGGCAGGAACAGCATGGCGACCAGCCGGTGCTAACAAAGGTGCAACAGGGCGTCCTGTACCGCTACTAACGCAATTTTTAATTAATCGTAGCGATAACGAACATAACGAAGCATGAGCCAAGTTACCTTTTATATTCTCAATGAAACCAGCAATGAGCCAGTCCCTGCACAAATTTCGCAGGCTTGCTCTTTGGCGGCATTTTATTATCAGCAGAATAGAAAAGTGTTTATCTATACCGATAATCAACAAGATGCATTCATGGTAGATGAGTACCTATGGCAATTTGATGGCGACAGTTTCGTGCCACATAACTTACTCGGCGAAGGCCCTAAATTTGGTACTCCCGTCGAGATAAGCTGGATGCCTCCCACACATCCGCGCCCGATACTCATTAATTTAAGTTTACAGTTACCTGATTTTTCTAGTAATTTTCAACAAATTATTGATTTTGTCCCCCATGATGAACAATTAAAAACAGCAGCCCGTTTACGCTATAGCGCCTATAAAAAATTAGGCCATACGCTTTCGACAGAGACGCTTTTAAGCGACACGACTGAAAATTCAAATTCAAACAACCAAACAGAAGATAAGTAATGGAAAAGACATATAACCCAAGTGCCATCGAGCAAAAAAACTACCAAACGTGGGAAGAGAAAGGTTACTTCAAGCCTCACGGTGATACGGATAAAGAAAGCTACTGCATCATGATCCCACCGCCAAACGTCACGGGTAGCTTGCACATGGGTCATGCTTTCCAAGATACCATCATGGATACGTTAATTCGTTACCAACGTATGCAGGGCAAAAATACGCTATGGCAAATGGGTACTGACCACGCAGGTATCGCAACACAGATGGTGGTTGAACGTAAACTGTTTGCTGAAACGGGGCAAACACGTAAAGAATTAGGCCGTGAAACTTTCATTGACAAAATTTGGGATTGGAAAGCAGAATCAGGCGGTAACATCTCTAAACAGATGCGTCGTTTAGGTACATCTGTTGACTGGGAGCGTGAGCGCTTCACCATGGATGATGGGCTATCGGAAGCGGTTAAGAAAGTATTCGTTGATTTATACAACGATGATCTTATCTATCGTGGTAAACGTCTGGTTAACTGGGATCCAAAACTACACACTGCGATTTCAGATTTAGAAGTTGAAAACAAAGATGTTAAAGGTTTCATGTGGCATTTCCGCTACCCACTCGCTGATGGTGCGTTAACCGCAGATGGCAAAGATCACTTAGTGGTTGCAACAACTCGTCCTGAAACAATGTTAGGTGATACCGCGGTTGCAGTTAATCCAGAAGATCCACGTTACAAAGACCTGATCGGCAAAAAGATCCTGTTACCTTTTGTTGGCCGTGAAATTCCAATTGTGGGTGATGAACATGCCGATATGGAAAAAGGCACTGGTTGTGTAAAAATCACACCTGCCCATGACTTTAACGATTACGAAGTCGGTAAACGTAATAACCTACCAATGATCAATGTATTAACTTTTGATGCGTGTATCCGCACAGAGTCTGAAGTGTTTAATAGCAACGGTGAAAAGAGTGACGATTACGCAACTGATTTACCCGAGATGTTCCAAGGTTTAACACGTGAAGATGCGCGTAAACTGGTGGTTGCTGAGCTTGAAAAATTAGACTTATTAGATGAAATTAAACCCCACGACTTAACCGTACCTTACGGCGACCGTGGTGGCGTTGTTATCGAACCAATGCTAACTGACCAATGGTATGTACGTGTTGCACCATTAGCTAAAACAGCAACAGAAGCGGTGGCGAATGGCGATATTAAATTTGTGCCACAGCAGTACGAAAACATGTACAACTCGTGGATGAACGATGTACAGGACTGGTGTATTTCACGTCAACTTTGGTGGGGTCACCGTATTCCAGCTTGGTACGATGAATCGGGCAAAGTTTACGTTGGTCACGATGAAGCATTAGTACGTAAAGAAAATAACCTTGATGACTCGGTGGTATTAACGCAGGACGATGACGTATTAGATACTTGGTTTTCGTCAGGTTTATGGACATTCTCTACATTAGGTTGGCCACAACAGACATTAGATCTTAAAACTTTCCACTCTACAGATGTGTTGGTAACCGGTTTTGATATTATCTTCTTCTGGGTTGCACGTATGATCATGATGACCATGCACTTCATGAAAGATGAAAATGGCAAACCACAGGTTCCCTTTAAAACCGTGTATGTGACCGGCCTAATCCGCGATGAAAATGGCGATAAGATGTCCAAGTCTAAGGGTAACGTATTAGATCCGTTAGATATGATCGACGGTATCGACTTAGAAAGCCTTGTGACAAAACGTTGTGGCAATATGATGCAACCACAACTTGCTAAGAAGATTGAAAAACAAACGCGTAAAGCCTTTGAAGGTGGCATTGAAGCACATGGTACTGATGCGCTACGTTTCACACTGGCTGCGATGGCCTCAACAGGTCGTGATATCAACTGGGATATGAACCGTTTAGAGGGTTACCGTAACTTCTGTAACAAGATTTGGAACGCTAGCCGTTACGTATTAATGAGCTGTGAAGAAAACCCATCTGGTTTTGGCGCAGATGCTGGTAACGACATGCAACTTAGCCTTGCAGATCGTTGGATCCAAGGTCAATTACAAAATACCATTGCTGAGTATACGCATGCGCTAGATACTTTCCGTTTCGATTTAGCGGCTAACATTTTGTACGAGTTCACATGGAGTCAATTCTGTGGTTGGTACTTAGAGTTAACTAAGCCGGTATTATTTAAAGGCAGTGAAGCAGAACAACGTGGCACTCGTAATACACTGGTAACAGTACTTGAAACACTGTTACGTTTAGCGCATCCAATTATGCCATTCATGACCGAAGAGATCTGGCAACGTGTTAAAGTGGTAACCGGACTCGGTGGTGAAAGCATCATGCTTGAGTCATTCCCAATAGTGAATGAAGCGCTTAACGATCAACAAGCCGTACAAGATCTTGAGTGGGTTAAGCAGGTGATCGTTGCGATTCGTAACATCCGTGGTGAGATGGATATTAGCCCTAAAACTCCGCTTAACCTATTAGCTAAAAACGCATCTGCAGAGGATCAACGTCGTTTCTCTGAAAACGAAGGTTTCTTAGCCGCACTGGCTAAATTAGACTCAGTTACAATTGTTGCAACGGGTGAAGAAACACCGGTTTCTGCCACCGCATTTGTGGGTGAACTTGAGCTGTTGATTCCGATGGCAGGCTTAATTGATGTTGAAGCTGAGTTAGCACGTTTAGCAAAACAACTAGAAAAAGCGGATAAAGAGCTAGGTAAAATATCTGGTAAATTAAGTAACGAACGTTTTGTTAGTAATGCACCTGAAGCGGTCATCGCTAAAGAGCGTGCCAAGCAAGATGAGTTGCAAACAACCTGTGACAAACTAAATGAACAAATAGCGACGATTAAAGCACTTTAATCCCACTACTATTCATTAAAAAGGGATAATCGCTTTGCGGTTATCCCTTTTTTTCAGGTTGAATAATACCAAATCCACTAAATAACTGATCAATCTTACTGGTTAAAAGAAGCTATTTCAGCGTTAAAAATTTCGCAAATAGAACAACTATTTACATCAATTTTCGCCTTGAACTAACTCCTTTTTCCTGCGTAATATTTGATCACTATATTAGCGGAATAGTATAAGGTTAAAAAGTATTAGGCGAGCTTAAAATAGTTTCAAAAAACGCACGTTCAAATTGATATTTTGAAGCATTTTCATCGCGAGGCAAGGCTGACTTGAGATGCTCTAAAGGCTTATTGTAACCATTAAGAATGAGTACAAATAAGCGATCTCCAAATGGTGTTTTTACCACGCCTAATAAATTAGCAACCCCCTTCACGGATCCTGTTTTAGCAAACACTTTGCCTTTAAACTGTTTACCTCGTAAAGCACGGTGATATTGTAATGTGCCATCAACACCTGCAATAGAAAAACTCGATAATAAATTTAGCTGAGCATCATTTTTATAGACAAACTGCAACACGGCCATAAACAGCTCAGCACTCATCAGATTATGCCGAGACAGCCCAGATCCATCTGCTAAGTAAGCATTTTCCAAATCAACTCCTTGCTCAAGCAGAATCGCTTTTAGCGCTTTACCACCGTTCCTAAAGTTACCCGGACGCTGAAAGTAACTTGCACCTAAAGTTTTAAACAAACTGTCTGCAATCAGGTTATCAGACTCTTTCATCATTATGCTCAATAGCTCATCCAAATTGGGCGATTCATAACGCGCTAATACTTTTTTATCCTTGCCTTGATAAGCGTGGCTTTCCAAACGCACATCCCCGGTTAATTTAATATCGAGATCATCCAACTCTTCAAGAATGATTTGTGAGGAATACGCGAAAGGATCATTAACCGCAAAGGCGAGGCCAAAGGCCCGTTTACGTGGCACCATACATCCCAAAAGGTGGTATCTATTTTGACTATTTCGAGTGACTTCGAGATCACAAAACTGTGTTTCACGTTGCTCTTTTGTCACAACGTTCACATCAGCGGTGATAGAAACAGGCTCATATTTAGGAATATACAGTGTCGCTTTTTTTGCTTTATTACTACTTAAGCTAAGGTTACCCAACACACAATTTTTATTTACAACAATAGCGTGTGAAGGTGCGGTATAACATACACCTAAATCGTTCCAAGGTTGGCCATTACTCCATTGGTAACCATTGAAGTGGGCATCATTAAGAATAAAATCGCCCTGGATCTGCTTCACCCCTTTTTTCTTGAGAGCGCGCAACATTTGTCGAATATCATCACGTGTTAATGTTGGGTCACCAACAAAACTCAAACGTAGATCTCCTTTATAACGCTTATGTTGTATTTTTTTATCATCCCCCGTTAGTTCAGTCTGGTAGCGAAATTCACTACCAAGATGTAATTTAGCCGCCGTCGCGGTTAACAGTTTTTGCATACTCGCAGGCGTTCGTAAAGTTTCTTGCTCATAAGTCGCTAAACGCGTTTGCTTATTTGCATCAACCACCAAATATGAAAGCTGTGTTCCTTTGGGTAACAGTGAATGTAAAGCCCCCCACTCATTGGCCATCACAGCATAAGAAGAACATAAGGTTACAAAAAGAATGAGATAACGGCACAACATTAGCGAGCTTCCAAAAGTCAAAGAAGATTTATGATAACTTAATTTATGCTTATCAAGATAGTTTGTTAGTCGCTAATTTGAAAGAGAATAATATACTTACCTGACGCCTAAGTAAGGCAATTATAAAAGATCAATCTACCTCAAAATACAATCGTATAGCCATACGATTTAGTGCTCTGGCCTTTGCATCTTTTAGCTTCATCGGTATATAATTCACCACCTTCACAGGCTAACTATGAGTCTAAAAAAATGAATAACCCGCTATATCAACAGAATATTATCTCTATCGCCGATTTAACCCGTAGCGACCTAGAGCTTATCTTAGAAACCGCACACTCTTTAAAACAAAATCCACAACCCGAATTACTAAAAAACAAGGTCGTTGCCAGTTGTTTTTTTGAAGCATCAACACGTACCCGTCTCTCCTTTGAGACTGCAGTACAGCGTTTAGGTGGTAGTGTGATTGGGTTTGATAGTGGCGGCAATACCTCATTAGCTCAAAAAGGGGAAACGCTTGCTGACTCGGTGAAGGTTATTAGTTCTTATGCTGATGCTTTTTTTATGCGTCACCCACAGGAAGGCGCAGCCCGACTAGCCTCTGAGTTTACCGAAATCCCTGTCATTAATGGTGGTGATGGTGCAAATCAACACCCGACGCAAACACTATTAGATCTGTTTACTATTTATGAAACACAGGGCACTTTAGATAACCTTAATATCGCCTTTGTTGGCGACCTTAAATATGGGCGCACTGTGCATTCATTAGCGCAGGCGCTTTCGTTATTTAACTGTAAACTGTTTTTTATCGCACCAGATGCATTGGCGATGCCCGATTATATTCTTGAAGAGTTAAACGATAAAAGCATCGGTTACTCAGTACACGGAAGTATTGAAGAGGTACTCGACTGTTTAGATATTTTATACATGACACGAGTTCAAAAAGAGCGCTTCGATGAAAATGAATATCAACATTTAAAATCCGCATTTCTCTTAGACGCCTCCATGTTAGACAGTGTGCGCGACAACTTGAAAGTGTTACATCCACTACCACGAGTTGATGAAATTGCTAAAGATGTCGATGACACACCTTATGCTTATTATTTCGAGCAAGCACAAAATGGTGTTTATGCTCGCCAAGCACTATTAGCACTGTTATTAACTAACCATTTTCAAGCGAAGGTATAGATAATGAGCAACGAAAAGTTACAGGTTGAAGCGATCCAAGAAGGCTCAGTGATAGATCATATTCCTGCGCACCAAGGGATAAAAATATTAAAGTTCTTTAAACTGGCACAGGCCAACGAAAAGATCACCGTCGGTTTAAATTTACACAAAAAAAATGGCCAACGAAAAGATCTGATTAAAGTGGAAAACACTTTCATCACTGATGAGCAAGCGAATCAACTTGCACTGTTTGCCCCCGATGCCACGATTAACCAGATTAAAGCGTTTAAAGTGGTTAATAAGTTTAAAGTGCAGCTACCCGAAGCATTTGTTGGTGTTTTAGCCTGCCCAAACAGTAATTGCATCAGCCATAACGAGCCAGTAAAAACACAATTTTATGTCAATAAACGCAGCGAACTAAAATTGAAGTGCCATTATTGTGAGAAAGCTTTCGATCGTTCGTTTTTTAATGAGTTATATTAGCTTTTCATTGAAATTGAATTGTAAATGAATGTGTTACGTTTATACTCAAGTCATTACTCAAAAATACAGGTGGGCTACTCATGAATTATAATACCTCTTTACTTTGCGACATTTACGCTGAAACAATCGATGTAGTTGAGCCTCTATTAACTAACTTTGGTGGGCGTAGCTCTTTCGCTGGCGAAGTTGTCACAATAAAATGCTTCGAATCTGTTGGTCTAATTTACAAAACTCTTGAAGAAAATGGTGCAGGCAAGGTTTTGCTGATTGATGGTGGTGGCTCTTTGCGTCGCGCATTAATCAATGCCAACATTGCAGAGTTTGCAGTAGAAAATAGCTGGGAAGGGATTGTTGTCAACGGTTGCGTACGTGAAGTAGATGCCCTTGAAGAGTTGGATATTGGTATTCAAGCAATCACAGCTATTCCTGTTGGCGCTGAAGATAACGAGATTGGTGAAGTAAATGTTCCCGTTAATTTTGCCGGCGTTAGCTTTTTACCAGAAGATATTCTATATGCTGATAGCACAGGTATTATTATCTCACCTGAGCCACTCGAGTTAGATGACTTAGAAGACGATCTTGAAGATGATTTAGATTAATACTTTAATAAAGTTTTAAAATAATCTCGTACATTAAAAAGGGCCAATAAATGGATTGTTTATTGGCCCTTTTGCTATTAATACCAAACGAAGTAAGTAAATAGCGGAACTATTTTACTGGTAAAAAATGATCTCTTAGTTGAAAGTTTCGTAAATAGAACAAACAATTACGTCAAGTTTCGCCTTGAGCTAAGTGACCTTTCCTGGAAAAATTTAGCTCACCTACCTAATTCAATGGATATAACGAGATACGGTTCTTTTAAAGTGTCTCTTCCGCTTCTTCTATTTTTCCTACCAATGCGCTTAAACGAGACTGCCATTGCTGATGCTCTTCAGTTAGCTTGCTATTTGCTGATTGTAACGCTTCTGCTTTCTCTGCTAACGCTACCTTATCTGTTTTTAGCTCTTCAACTTCCATCTGTAACAACGAGATTGTGTCTACCGCATTTTGAATTTTACTTTCTAATTTTTCTAATAAGTCTAATGTCATGAATTTCCCCTGAAGAATTTGCTATCAATCCAGTGAGAATAAGCATTCCGAAGCGCTTATTCAACCATTGTTTTTTGATTTAGGAAAATAAAAGGCAATATGCTACGCTGAATGTTTATAATTTTTTGAAATGGAACGATTACAGTGATTAAACTCGGCAAATACCAACACTACAAAGGTAGTTTTTATCAGGTTGAAGGCATGGCGACTCATAGCGAGACTGAAGAGAAACTCGTCGTTTATCGTCCCTTATACGGTGAGCAAGCATTATGGGTAAGGCCACTTGATATGTTTATTGAAACAATTGACGTAGACGGAGTCCTTAAACCCCGTTTCGTATGGGTAGAGTAACCCCTTAAATACATTGCTCCATTGATAGAGAAGGCATATCGCAAGAAGGCCTTCCTACTACTTTAGCAGGAACACCTGCAACGGTTGTGTGTGCTGGTACTGACTCTAGTACTACACTACCGGCACCAATTTTGGCACCACAGCCTATTTCGATGTTCCCTAGCACTTTAGCACCGGCGCCTATCATAACCCCTTGCCTAATTTTAGGGTGGCGATCACCACAGTCCTTACCCGTTCCACCCAGCGTCACTCCTTGCAGTAACGAAACGTTGTCTTCAATAACAGCGGTCTCTCCTACGACAACTCCAGTGGCATGATCAAACATTATGCCTTTTCCGATTTTAGCTGCCGGATGCACATCAACACCAAACAATTCTGAGCTACGATTTTGTAAATACAACGCTAACGGCACACGTTTTTGATTCCATAACCAATGCGCAACGCGATATATTTGAATGGCATGAAAGCCTTTTAAATATAATAAAGGGATAGAGAAATCCTCAACAGCGGGGTCTCTATCTTGCACAGCAATAATATCAACCATGGCGGCATTAAGGATTTCTGGCGACTTAATAAATGCTTCTTCAATCACTTCACGAACTAGAATAGCAGGCATCGTATGATTATCTAAACGATTGGCAAGTTGATAACTAAGTGCTGATTTAAAATCTTGATGATTTAAAATAGTGGAGTGAAAAAAGCTTGCTAATATAGGTTCATTGGCCGAACTGGACCATGCTTCTTCACGAATTTTTTTCCATAGTTGTTGTTGCTCAATTTGCATGACTAGTCATCCTTTGCACTATTCTCTGGCTTATTGTCAAAAGTAAATCGTTGTTGGTCAACATTGACCACTGAAAGTGGATCCAAGTGAATTAAAATATCCGCATGCGGAAAATGTTTCTCTAATTCAGCTTCTAAAGTGTCAGCTTTTTCATGTGCTTCAAATAAGCTTTGGTCGTCATCCAGCTCTAAATGTAACTGGATAAATTTAGTATTACCAGACTGACGCGTACGCAGATCATGAACACCTCGTACATCTTTGATTTTGTAGGCCGCTTTTATAATCAACTCTTGATCTGATTTTGGTAGCTGCTTATCCATTAACGCATCAATCGATTGCGCCCCAATTTCCCAAGCACCATGTAAGATATAAAAACTCACCATTATTGCAAATAAGCCATCGGCCCAATGCCAACCTAATCCAGCAAGAATAAGCGCCAGTAATACAGCACCATTCATGAAAATATCGGTACGATAATGTAATGAATCGGCTTTAATTGCCATACTACCGGTTCGTTTTACGATATAAGTTTGAAAACTAACAAGTGCAATCGTAACTAATACTGAGAATAGCATCACACCAATACCGATATTTGATGCACTGATTTGGTTACCATTGAGCAATGAAGAAACACCGTTTAACATCAGTAAGATAGACGACCCAGAAATAAAGGCTGCTTGTGCTAACCCGGCTAAACTCTCCGCTTTACCATGCCCAAAACGGTGTTCTTCGTCAGCGGGCTGGAGTGCAATTTTAATGGCAAAGAGATTGATAATAGAGGTTGTAACATCCATTAAGGAGTCTGTAAGGGCGGCCAAGATACTTGATGAACCGGTAGCGAACCAAGCCAACAACTTTACGATAATTAATAACGAAGCAGCAACAATAGCGGCACGCCCAGCAAGATTTACTAAGCGAGCGTACTCTTCTTTACTTATAGGTTTTTGCAAGAAAACACCTTCAAAATATTATGTTACGAAGGTGTTATTATACACAACCGTTAGTCATTATCCTGTTATTCGCTATCTTTATTATTTTTATCCAACTTGCTCTGTTTAGGGGCTTTTTTCTGTTGTACGTTTTTTCTACTTTTACTCTGGTGGTGTTGCTCAAACAACTTATCCATTTCATCCTGTTGAGAAGGCGTTAATGCCTGATAGATTTGATGCTCCATCTGCAACATTGTTAATTTTCTTTCACGTTGTTGAGACTGCTTCCTATCGATCAACGCTTGCGCTTGGTTTGTATCAAACTTTTCTGTTTTAAGTATTGCCATTTTACCATGGTGGTATGCCCCCCTATCGCCTTTATTTTTCTTTTCAGAACGATATGACTTCATAATCACTTTTATTTCGGATTTCTGCTCCGTACTTAAATCGATCTGTTTTAAAACCTGTTTAAAATAATTTTTATGGTGATTATTGCCTCTATCTTCTTTTGCATAAGCGATTGAAAACGATAACGGTAATGCCACGGCTACAATAATAATCTGTCTGAATAAACACTTCATTTTTGACTCCTGGTTATTCACGTTTTATCAAGGTTAAAGACCCTGAATTATCTTGATTATAGATAGCGTTATGTAAATAAGTGTAAATCTGGTTACAATAACCATAAAAAAAGTGTTTAATATACACATCAACTAAAGATACATAACACCTCTTTAACTACGAATGGATTTGGATTAGAGATGAATTTAATTTTATTTTAACCTCTCCTAAGTACCTTATTACTTATGCAGAGGCATGACAAATAAGGCCAAACCATGAAAAATCTTCTATTAATTGATGACGATAAAGAGCTAGTGTCACTACTTGCTGAATTTTTATCACTTGAAAACTATACTATTGATACGGCATTCGATGGAGAAAGTGGCTTACAAAAAGCTTTAACCGGTAATTATGACCTGTTACTACTAGATGTAATGATGCCACGCTTAAATGGCTTTGAGGTGCTTAAGTTATTACGCCAAAAAAACGATATGCCCGTACTTATGTTAACCGCGAAAGGTGATGAAATTGACAAAGTGCTTGGTCTAGAGATGGGCGCTGATGATTACCTCGCTAAACCTTTTAGTGAACGCGAACTACTCGCACGTATCCGTGCTATTTTACGTCGCACTCAACATAAAAACGCAGATACCCCTTCTAAATTATCACATTTAGATATCGAACTTTTTCCCGCACAGCAACAAGCGATATGCCAAGACTTTACGATTGAGTTAACAGGCACCGAATTATTGCTATTAGAAAAATTTCTTGCACACCCAGGAGAGCTATTTTCAAAAGCAGAGCTTAGCGAAGAAGTATTAGGTAAAAAACTGCAACCCTTCGACCGAAGCATTGATATGCACCTGAGTAATATCCGCCGTAAATTACCAACACGTATTGATGGTCAAACACGCGTTAAAAACTTCAGAGGTCGTGGTTATATGTGGGTAGATGGTGAAAGAACGCAATCAGAAGCGAGCTAAACTTTCTCTATGGCACTATGATCGATACTTATAAAACTTCAAGGCCACAGGGACTTGAGGTAGTATCCATATAAGTATCGACATTCTATAGGGAGAATTATGTGCAGTGGAAATCAGCAAACTCTATCTTTGTAAAAATATTCACTGCATTTTGGTTGTTAATCGCCTTACTTATCTCTGCGCTTATCCTTCTACCTAAGCTTGATGGAAGACAACTACAACCGATAAAAAGCAGTGATGCTAGAGTTATCGAACAGCAAAAAGCCCTTTTAATTGAGCTAATCGACAAAAACCCGCTACTTTCACCTCGCTCCATTTTGCACTTACTGCCTAAAAATAGCGAAAAAAGAATCTATTTAACTGAGCCCTCAGGCCGTTTAATCAATGCCAGCGCACCGCGTAAAATGCTTCAATTTATGCTCGACAGTGATTCGCCAAATAAAACGTCAAAAAAGATAAACACTTACCGCACCTATTTTGGCCCAAGCTTAATACAGCATAATCAACATGAATTTTTTATTTATGTTTCGATCCCTAATCAAAAAAAATCGCTTGAATTAATTGAGTGGTTGCTTGATAACCCTTTATTACTTTTATTGACGGCACTTCTTGTAAGCACACCTATTTGCGCTTTTTTTGCCTGGCACCTAACCATTCCATTACGTCAGCTAAGGGACTTATCAACCAAAGTTGCACAGGGTGACTTAGAGACTCCTTTTCCTATCATAAAAAATAGTGATGAAATTGCGATGTTAGGTAAGTCTATACAACTGATGGTGCGTTCATTGAAAAACATGCTCAATAATCAACAACGTTTGTTAAGCGATATTTCTCATGAATTGAGATCTCCTTTAACACGACTGAGTTTAGCCGCCTCGATCACCAAAAAGCATAGCGGTGAGACTAAAGAGTTACAGCGTATTAATTTAGAAGTTGAGCGTATGGAAAAAATGATTGCTGAAATGCTTAACCTTTCACAAATACAATTGCATCAAGCTAAAAAGGAGCAATTGGCATTACATGAGTTTTTGGAAGATCTGTTTTTAGATGCGCAATTTGAAGCCAGCCAATATAACAAATCATTCACTTACCCCACGCTAAGTCAGGTTAACATTAATATTTATCCGGAACTGGCTTATCGTGCGATTGAGAACATCATCCGTAATGCAATTAAATATGCACATAAATACATTTCGGTTACTATCAATATCGAAGCAGATAACATCATCCTCACAATCAGTAACGATGGCCCACTCATTCCAAGTAATGAGCTATACAACATATTTAGCCCTTTTTATCGCTTAAATTTATCACGAGATCGTGAAACAGGAGGAGCGGGCCTTGGATTAAGTATTGCTGAAAATGCGATGTTAAAGCATGGTGGTAAAGTTTGGGCAGATAACCTTGGCAATCAGGTATCGATGCATTTACAATTCCCTCGATTTAATTAATTTATAAGCAGAGAAACCATGATTGAAATAGCATTGTATGAACCTGAAATCCCTCAAAACACAGGCGCTATCATTCGTCTATGCGCTAATACGGGCTGTGCATTGCACTTAATAGAACCATTAGGGTTTGATTTTAATGAAAAAAGAGTAAGACGTGCAGGTTTGGATTACCACGAGATTGCAAATATCCAACACCACAAAAACTATCAAGCTTTCCTAGAAGCCGTCAAAGGAAAACGTATTTTTGCCTGTACAACTAAAACAACTACTTTCCATAGCAATGCGAACTTTGAAGGCGACGATGTTTTATTGTTTGGCCCAGAAACTCGAGGCTTACCTGCTGAAATACTTGACGCTCTTCCTGTACAACAAAAATTACGTATACCAATGCAGCCAGAAAGTCGCTCTATGAATCTTTCTAATGCTGTTTCTGTCTTTGTTTATGAAGCATGGCGTCAACTTGATTACTCGGGTGCTATCTAATTGTGAAAAATAAGCGATGGAGCTATTTTACAGATTAAATTACTTAGCTCCTCGTAACAATTTCCGCAAATAAAATAATACCAATTCCGCTAATATAGTGATCAAATATTAAGCAGGAAAAAGGAGTTAGTTCAAGGCGAAAATTGATGCAAATGGTTGTTTCCTTTTACGAAACTCTTAACGCTGAAATAGCTTCTTTTAACCAGTAAGATTGATCAGTTATTTAGTGGATTTGGTATAATCAACACAAAATTAAAGCATTATTCTTCGGCAATTACTTTGTTTCTTCCTGATGATTTAGCACGATACATTGCGCTGTCAGCACGCACCAAACAATCTTCAGCAGTTTCTGCATGTTTGTACTCTGCGACCCCAAAACTTGCTGTTTTCTTCCCTACACTTAAAAAAATGGTGTTGTCAACTTCGTATCTTAATTTCTGCGCTAACACCACAGCCTCCTGCAGACTGGTGTTCGGGCAGACAATCAAAAACTCTTCACCTCCCCAACGACCTAAGAGATCACTTTCCCTAATATTTTCTTGTAGTAATAGCGCAAATTGTTGTAACAATTTATCGCCAACAAGGTGGCCATGTTTGTCATTGACCTGTTTAAAAAGATCAATGTCGATCATGATCAAACTAAAAGTGCTCTTATAGCGCTGACTTTGCATCACTTTTTGTAAAATTATTTTATCTAATGAGAGACGGTTATGGGTATCGGTTAATTTATCTGTCTGAGAAAGCGCAGTTAACGCCATTGCTTGTTTCTTAAGAATACGATTACGATAAATAAAAAAGATGACCATAAAAATAACAATAAGACCAAATAAGCGCACATTTTCAGGTGAATAACGATCAATATATTTATGTTTTATCCATTTTGATAATATTTCATGTCGCTCTTGTTGAGTTTCATGGAGCTTAACCTTATTAATGATCTCCCACAAAATTGGCTTATCTCGATTAACAAACAGCGTTAGCTCCATATCTAAATCGGTCACACCAACGACCCTTAGCTCATATAAACCTAACTCTGCCATTTGATAACTCGCAACGGCCATGCTCATCAAAACGATGTCGAACTGCTCTTCGACGACCCCTATTAAGCCATCATCGATTTGATTTACTTCTATAAACTTTATATTGGGATAGGCTTGCTTAAGGCGGTCGCTGTAACCTGAATCACTTAATATGGCAACATTCATACCTTCTGTCGTTTCAAGATCTGGGATATAATGCATACTCTTGCTGGCAATCATTACAATTGGGTTTTTAATAGTACTGAAAGTAGGACGGTAGTTTTTTTCTAGCATAGGGTTAGATGCACTCGCTGATATAATATCAACCTGTTTATCTTTTGAATATTGTATTGTGTGATGCCAAGAAAGAGTTTCCGTTACATTAAAAGTTAAGCCAGACTTTTCTGAAATTAAGTTTAATACCTCGGCCACAATACCCACATACTGTTTTTCTTTATTAAAGCCTTCAAAGGGAAACCAATCACTGTCTCCAATCACACTGACCACTTTATTTTCTTTTATCCACACCTGCTCTTGTGCAGTGAGCACTAGTTTATTTTTTTCACTATTGGCAATATTATTCTCTTGATACACTACCTGTTGTGCCTGCACGGATGAAATCAACAATAGTAGTATTGTTACTTTCACCTTTAAAAAATAATGCATTATGACTCCTTGTCTTGCACCTTTAATAACTCAACTAACAATTGGACAGTTCTATTTCCACGAAACTCATTAACATCTAAACGATAGACACAGAACACTTTTTTTACCATTGGGTTTGGCCACGCTTTCAGATCAACATTAAAAGCAATCGCATCTACTGACTTACCCTCTGATGACAATACCATTTTCAGGTGTTTTTCTCCCACGAGGCGTTGCTGAAGCACAGTAAACTCGCCATCAAATAATGGTGCAGGAAAAGCTTGCCCCCAAGGGCCAGCCTCTCTTAACTCCTGTGCCTGCTCAATATTAATTTGTTGGGCACTCAGTTGGCCATCAGACAGTAACACATTCGTTAAAATAGCTTCATCAATTTGCTCTGCAAGTATCGTAATCAAGTTTTCACGAAACAAATTAAAGTCAGACGCTTTAATAGATAGGCCAGCAGCCATTGCATGGCCACCGAACTTTAAGATCACATTAGGGATCCTTTTATCAACGAGGTCAAGTATATCGCGAATATGGATACCGGGAATTGAACGTGCGGAAGCTTTAATCTCCCCCTCATTACCTTTAGCAAAAACAAAGGTTGGACGGTAATAACGCTCTTTTATGCGCGATGCTACTAGCCCAATCACACCTTGATGCCATTGTGGGTCAAATAAACAGATAGCGTGGGGAATGTTGCTTTCATCTAGCTCAAGCCCTGCTAATGTCGCTAACGCTTCCTGTTGCATACCTTGCTCTATCTCTCGACGAGATTGATTCAGTGCATCGAGTTCATTGGCCATTATATTGGCCTGCATGGGGTCATCACACAATAAAAGTTCAACACCATAACTCATCTCATCTAATCGTCCGGCAGCATTAAGGCGAGGCCCTAACGAAAATCCTAAATCACTGGCAACGAGTTGTGCTTGGTTGCGCTTAGCGACACTGATTAAAGCACTAATACCCGGGCGACATATGCCTGCACGGATACGCGCCAAGCCTTGTTGTACGAGGGTTCTATTATTGGCATCTAATTGCACCACATCAGCAACAGTACCAAGCGCGACAATATCTAACAAACAGGCAAGGTTAGGCGCACCTTGCTGTGTAAAATAACCTTTTTCAGAAAGATAAGCACGTAGCGCCAACATCAGATAAAAAGCAACGCCAACTCCGGCTAAGTGTTTACTCGGGAAATCACAGCCTACTTGGTTAGGATTAACAATTGCATCTGCATCAGGAAGAGTTTCGCCAGGAAGGTGATGATCAGTGACTAATACTTGCATACCGAGTTGTTTAGCATGTGCGACACCACTGTTGCTAGAAATCCCGTTATCAACGGTCATTATAATTTCAGCACCTTTAGCACGAGCTAAATCAACTGTTTCGGGGGTTAACCCATAACCATAATCAAAGCGATTAGGAACGATATAATCAACAGCAATGAATCCAAGTGCTTTAAATGCGAGCATGCTGAGCGCAGTACTTGTTGCGCCATCGGCATCAAAGTCACCGACCACAACTATTTTTTTATGCGAGAGAAGTGCATCATAGAGTAGTGCACAAGCAGCATCTATCCCTTTTAATTGTTTAGCAGATAAAAGCGTCTTGGTGCTGTTATCTAATTCATGATCGCTGCAAATGCCACGATTAGCATACAACTGTTTCAGAAGAGGAGAACAAGGGAAATTTAAAAAGCTCGCATCAACATGCGTTCTCTTTTTTACTGCAATAGAAGACATAAAAAAACTGTACTCATAATTAGGAATGAGTACAGTTTATAGGAAAAAGGCAGATATTTCTTTAGCCTTTATTTTGCTCAAGAACTTTAATAAGACGTTGTGCAGGTAAGTAACCAGGTTGTAATGAACCGTCTTCAAGTACAAGTGCAGGTGTACCTGTTACACCAAAGAACTGACCAAGGTCATATTGTTCTTTCACTGTGTTAACACAGTTTTTTGAAGGTACTGATTTACGGGCTTTAGCATCATCCATCGCTAGTTTAGGATCATCAGCACACCAGATAGAAACCATAGTGCTGTACGTTGCAGAACTTAACCCACCACGCGGAAACGCTAAATAACGAATAGTAATACCCGCATTATTGTAATCTTCCATCTCTGCATGCAGTTTTTGGCAGTATCCACAGCTTGTATCAGTAAACACCGTAATGACGTGTTTCTCATCTTTAGCTTTGTAGACCAACATGTCTTTTTCAAATGCTTTCAGTTTACCCTGGCGTACTGCTGTTAAACTTTTCTCAGTGATATTTTCCATCTGATTATCTAGGTCATAGATACTACCGTGTACTAAAAACTTAGCATCATCGCTTACATAATAAACACCACGATCGGTTAATACTTCATATAAACCTGGAACAGCAGAAGGACTAATAGAATTGATAAATAGCTCTAATTTAGTCAGCTTACTGGTGATTTCGGCTACTGCCACTTTATCCACAGCAGCCATCGAGAAAGAACTGAAAGCGACTAGGGCTAATGCACCAATAAAACGTTTTTTTAAAAAAGAAAATTGCATAATCAAACCTATTTCAAGTAGTAAAGTGACTTGATTATGCCTTAATTTGTCATAGATACAAAATTTAGCAGAAATGTAATTTTATTTTTGTGGCAGACAAGCCCCTTCTGACTAGACAAATAAATAAAATTGAACTACTCGAAAAAGTTTAGCGACACATTAACATTAATTTATTTATGGTTATTAGTAATAAATGCAAACTCATCGTTACGTTGCTTTTACTTCTGCTTTTGCATTACCAATGCCAAAATGCTCGAGCACATTAAGCATGATCACAATATACGCAATAGCCATCGAAATGAGTATAATTCGGTTAAAAAGGATATCGTTAAAACTTGCCCCCGCAGCCATACTACTATTAAACACCACCAACATTGCGATAAGTGCAGAGCTGTAATACTTAGCAGTACTTTTTGTCGAGAAAATATTACGCGCAAAAAATAAGGTAGTGGCGAGTAACAATAAAAGAAAAAAATGATACTGTGGAACAGCAACCATCAACCAATAAAAGACAGCAGCATAAGCTCCACCAAGCAAAGTTGATATCATTGAATTTTTACCAGCCCCTAGGCCTGCACTTAGTTCAGGCTTGAGAATGAACATTGCAGAAAAAACCATTACCAATAAATAATCAATCAATCCAAAGGTAATGAAAATCGTTGCAACGGGCAAAGTGACTAAAGCACTTTTTAATGCGGCTTGGGCGGCGTTTGGGACATATTTTTTTTGAAATCCAGGAGGGGTTGGAAAAGCGGTAAATTTAGGATCTGGAAACACAAAATGTACCAACCAAATAATTGCAATAGTAAGCCAACTTGAATAAATAAACCCAGCTGCAAAACCAAATGCAAGCCCTGTGTTAGCTTGTGCGATCATAGGGAGAATTAAGACAGCAATTAAGCTCATTAACGTTAACCAAAAAGAGCCACCTCGGTTAAGGTAATAATAGATATGAAATAACACCAGCCCTAGGGCTAAAATATAAGCACTCGGATATTGTAAAAAGAAAATAGAAAAAAGAAGACCTAACGCAAATGCTTTTAGCGTATTGAGCATATTTTGTAAGCTTGCCTTTACACTCGGCTTAGGCAAAGGCAACGCTAACAGTACACAGGAAAAAATAGGCAATAAAAATGAAAGAGGCCAATCAACCCCATAAGCAAGGGCACAGGAAAATGTCACCCCAAATGCAAAGCGCATTTGACGCATACGCGTTACATCTTCTTTGAGACTATTCCAAAAACCTCCCCTAGCTAACTTAGTAGACATAAGATAACCAGCTAAGTACCCTGATCCAGATTTTCCCCATTGTGTTTACAAACCAGCCATCTCCAGTATAAATTTGTACATCCGCCTGCGCACCGGCTCTTAAACTGCCTTTTGGTAAGCTATTAATATCATCAAAAGAAACCATTACAGGAAAACGTTGCGCATCGCGCAACCAACCCGTTGAGCCATCAACTGTACTTAATCCGCCAATCGCATCTGGGGTAGATGCATTAACAGCAAAACCAATACTACTTATTTTACCATTAAAAATAGTACCAGGTTGCACATCAAGTGAAATCTCAACAGGATTACCTATTTGTAAATTAGCTAAGTTATTTTCACGGAGGTTAACCTGTATCCAAATATTGCCAAATTCAACGAAGGTCATAATTGGTTGTCCGGCGTTAGCGTAAAAGCCTTCATCAACCTGCAAGTTAGTTATACCGCCAAATGAAGGAGCGAAAACAGTAGTACGACTTAAATCTAACTGTGCCTGTTTGAGTTTTGCCATCGCACTACGAATACGCGGATTACTGTCCCCTTCTGCACCTAATGCTTGTTTGGCTTTATCTAAATTTGCTACAGCACTTCGAACCTGTGCTTTGCCTTGTTTAATCGCAGCTCGGGCTTTATCCCCTTCAGATTTTGAAAAGACTTGCTTTCTTTCCAATTCAAACACACGTGCACTTTGTGCCTGAATATGTTCAAGGTTTGTTTCAGCAACAACGAGTTGAGCCTGCGCTGTCACCACAGTTGCCACACCAGCCCCGATCTCTTGTCCAGCGAGCTCCAGTGATGACTCAGCAGTTTCGACGGCTAATTCATAATCACTTGAATCAATGCGAAACAAAACATCCCCACCATTAACGATCTGATCTTTTTCAACATTGACATTAACAATGCGGCCGGATACTTGCGGAACAACGGGGATCACATAACTCTGAATACGAGCCTGATCTGACCAAGGAGCATGTCTATCAGCGATGACATACCACACAAAAACAAAAGCCACTACAAGCAATACAATAACGGTAATGCGACGTACCGGATCTTGGGGTGATACAATAACGTCTTCTACAGGCGCTTTATCTGCTACTTTTTTGGCATCTTCAGACATCTTTTTTCTCTTCAATAGCTAATGTTTCTTCATTTATGTTTAACCATTTCATAAATAACTCATACCCTAAAGCAAGAATGATCGCACCGACAAATAACCCGATAATACCAGACATCATCATGCCACCAATTGCGCCAAGAAGAATCACGATCATTGGTGTTTCCATACCACGACCTAAAAATAACGGCTTCAAAAAACCATCACTTGCACTAACAATCAGAGAGTAAATCATAAAGATAACTGCTGGTGTTGTTTCTGCGACAGAAAATACATAAGAGATCACAAACCCAAGTACCAAAATAGGTGGTAACTGAGCGATTGCAAACACAAGAATCACTATGGACCATAATCCCCAAGCAGGTACATCCATCACATACATCCCGAGAGCGGCTAAGGTTGCTTGAATTAACGCGACACCTAATACTCCCTGAGCGACACTGCGAATCGTATCACGTGCTAATTCGATATATTCTTTGCCTGTGACAGGATTGGTTAAGCGAGCAAATATTTTGACTAACACCCCTTGAATACTTTCGGCACTGGCAACAAAAACAGCAGAAATAATAATAGATAGCACAAATTGCAATACCGTCCCACCGATACCGGCGAGAGCAGACACGGCACCGCCAAGGAAGCTTTTTAGCAACTCTAAGTGTTTATTTAATGTGTCCTCTAAATTCTTAGAAGCGCCACTCCAGAATGCATAAGCTTTTTCACCAATCACAGGCCATTCGGCAACATTTTTGTTCGGCTCAGGAATATTGAGCGCCCCGCTTTGATATTGCTCATTAAGGGTGACCGATGTATTAATTAATGAATTTGAAATCATAACAGTAGGCGTAATTAATGCGGAGATAGCGACGATTGCATAAAGCGTAGCTGCGATTTTAGTCCTGCCTCCGAGCATATTCTTAAAACGCGTAAACAACGGATAGATAGCGACAGCAATAATGGCGCCCCATAAAGAAGCCAAAGCAAAAGGGGCTAATATTTTGGCACAAAAGTAGATAACGACGGCAACTAAGCTGACTCGAATAGCAGCTTCGATTGTATTCTTGGTAAAATGGTTACTTTCCATTGTAATGTCCATATAGTGTTTAATAGATGTTATTCTAACGATTGATTTACTGAATTGTCATGGACATTCTCATGTTCAATTAAAAAAGTGGGCTTGATAATGCTTTTTAAATGATTTTATAAAGTTATCAGCTTTATAAATGAGAATTAATCACTTAAAAAGGTTACTGAAATAGATTAAAACAGTAAAATAATACCTCATAGCGCTAATCAGGATAAAAAATGCACCTTCTACAACATCGTAAACATGTTACTGAAAAAGACAATTTTTCTTATCTTCTTTTCAGCTTATTTTTTCTCTTACTTTCCAGTGCAATGGTTGACCAATTTTTTTCATCCTCTCTCATTGGGCAATCTTTAGTGATGGCTTTTACTGTCATCAGTATGTCGATTGGGGTATGGAGCTTACGCTCTAGTCGCTATGCATTTAATACTGCATTAGGGTTAGTTGCCGCAACCGCTTTAATTAGCGTCGTAGTCATTGGGCTAGACCGAGCTGACTTAGCCTTTATTCACCTACTGATCATGCTTTACTTTTTTATAATGACACTGCGACTGGCAGCCCAACAAGCGTTGTTTTCAGGCCAAGTAACCATCAACAGCATCGTGGGCTCTATCTGTATATTCTTATTATTAGGTTTAATTTGGGTAATGCTATACCTGTTGCTGATTGAGTTTACGACTCCCTCATTTGTTGGACTTGAGACTGGACCTTGGCAACAAAACTTTCCCGACCTTATCTACTTTAGTTTTGTAACATTAACCACTCTCGGTTTTGGTGATCTACTTCCTGTTGGCCCGCTTGCTCGATTTTTAGTTTATGTCGAAGCTATTGTCGGCGTCTTTTATATGGCAATTGTCGTTTCAAGTTTAGTGAGCGCAGGGATGAATAATAAGCAGGAAAAACACCATTAATCATGTTTTATGAAGGCAGTGAAAAACGTTTAGAGATCACCACAACATTAAACCTCCTTAATTTTGAACCTAGCTTTTGGCATTCATTAGTTGAGCAAGCGGGAGCCTATATTATTTCCGAAATTAAAAATGAGCAGTTAACTGCCTTTTTACTTTCAGAGTCGAGTTTATTCGTGTGGAAGCATAAACTGTTGTTGATCACCTGTGGCGAAACACATTTACTACAAGCAGCTCTTTTTTTTCAAAAAAAGGTCGCACGTAAAGATATTACTTCGTTACTTTTCCAACGACATCAAGGCACCTACCCGGAACGCCAGAAAAGCAGTTTTCAACAAGATAGTTTAAAGTTACAACAACACCTTAATGGTGACAGTCGCCATTGGCGAGAAAACTATTGTGGCGATATTTTCCTATTTGGTAACAATCAGCATCATATAGCAACTAAAAATATACTCATGTTGCATCAGCTTACAGGGGATTTTTTTGAGCAATTACGGAGTGGGAAAATTACAAAAGAAAAAATTATTGAACAGCTAAAGCTTAATGAATATTTTAGTGAGTTTAATGTTGATCATTACTGCTTTGAACCCAAAGGCTATTCACTAAATGCGATATCAGGAGAAGATTATTTTACGTTGCATATCACACCAGAAAAGCTCAGCAGTTATATCAGCTTTGAATCGAGTTTAAGCACTGCAAAAACAAGTGCTTTTCATCGATTACTGCTATCACTATGTCAACCTAAACGCAGTTATTTAATGACCTTCACTCCTACAAAGGAGTCGCTTTCTATCCAAACGCATGCGCTCAATAGTAAAGCAACCCAAACAATAACAAGCTCTTAATGGCTAAGGCTTTAATATAAATACGGTACTAACGCGATCATTCAAAGTAATGTTTTTAGGCTTCACCGAAATGGCATCACTTTCTATTGCAAGAGAGCGCATATAAACAGGTTGAACATCGTTACTCTGATAGTTAATAGAATAGACTTTACCCAAGTCAGCCTCATAAAGTTGCGCCATATCTTCGGCTTTTTGCTTGCTGTCCAATACCGCCATTTGGCGCACTTTTTGTTGCCATTGCGACGGATTTTGTAGGCCATACTGCAACGGTGAAATAGACTCTACCTGTGCAGTCAGTAACACATCTAAAAATTGGTTAACTTTACTAATATCAGTTAAACGATAACTTAACTCATGCGTGACTCGGACACCTAGCAAGTTTCGTTTCTTATTAGTGTAATCATATTCAGGGCGACTTGCTTGACTAACACTTTTAATCAAATCACTACTAAATCCCGCATTTTTTAAACGACTTATTACTGTCGCTACTTGTGCATCGACCTGTTTCTTGGCTACTTCTCCTTGATGGTTCAAGGCATTTGGTTGAAAGTTAATAATCACTTGATCAGCATCGACAGCTAATGAAGCCGAACCAGTGACTGAAATATAGGGTTCATCTGGAAATGAGTCCGCCAAGCTGGCAAATGAAAGACACGATAACAACAGTAATAATGAATAACGCATAGATGCTCCTTTAAAAATTATAATCAGATTAATCCAGCTAATACGAGGTTCAAATATTACCGAGAAAAAGGAGTGAGTTCGAGGCGAAAAATGGTGTAAATAATTATTTTTTTACGACACTTTCAACGCGGAAAACGCTTCTTTGGACAAATAATATTGATCAGTGATTTAATGGATTAGGTATCAATTTATATGAATAGGTATTGCTAATGCTAGGACAACATTTATTAGCTTGAGTTCATAAGCTCAGTTCTGGATAAGCAGAGAGACAATATCGCTAATTTCGCTTTTTCAATCCCAATAGGCGACTATTGCTTAATCAAAGGTTATACCATTCCGCTGAACTATCTTGCTGGTTAAAACCATTTAACTCAAGGCAAAAAAAAGCCAGCAATTAAGCTGGCTTTATAAATACTATAAACTTAACCCAAGGTTAAATTATAGTACGTCGATTGCGTTAAGGTCAGCAAATGCTTTTTCTAAACGTGCAACCATTGATTCTTGACCTGCGCGTAACCAAACACGTGGATCGTAGTATTTCTTGTTTGGTGCATCTTCACCCGTTGGGTTACCGATTTGACCTTGTAAGAAATCACGGTTAGCAGCTTCATAGCCACGGATACCGTCCCAACAAGCCCACTGTGTATCTGTATCGATGTTCATTTTGATAACACCGTAACCGATAGACTCTTGGATTTCTGCTTCAGTTGAACCAGAACCACCGTGGAATACAAAGCTTAGTTCGTCAGCTGCAACATTGTGCTTTTCAGCAACGTATGCTTGAGAATCACGTAGAATAGTTGGCGTTAGTTTAACGTTACCTGGCTTGTATACACCGTGTACGTTACCAAAAGAAGCAGCAATAGTGAAACGTGGGCTGATTTTAGAAAGCTCAACGTATGCGTAATCAACTTCAGATGGTTGAGTGTAAAGTAAAGACTCATCCATATCAGAGTTATCAACACCGTCTTCTTCACCACCAGTACAACCTAGTTCGATTTCAAGCGTCATGCCCATTTTAGACATACGCGCTAGGTATTTAGCACAAGTTTCGATGTTTTCTTCTAGTGGCTCTTCAGAAAGATCAATCATGTGAGAAGAGAATAATGGTGCGCCAGTTTCTGCAAAGTGTGCTTCAGAAGCGTCTAGTAGTCCGTCGATCCATGGAAGTAGTTTCTTAGCAGCGTGGTCAGTATGAAGAATAACTGGAACACCGTAAGCGGCTGCCATTGCATGAACGTGTTTTGCACCTGAAACTGCACCAAGAATAGCTGCTTCTTGACCTTCAAGTTTAAGACCTTTACCTGCGTTGAATGCTGCACCGCCGTTAGAAAACTGAATAACAACAGGCGCTTTAACTTTAGCTGCTGCTTCAAGTACTGCGTTGATTGAATCAGAACCAACAACGTTTACCGCTGGTAGTGCAAATTTGTGCTCTTTTGCAATTGCAAATACTTTTTGAACATCATCACCAGTGATAACACCAGGTTTTACAACGTCTAAAATCTTAGTCATGAGATATATCCTATCTATTTTAGTTAAATTAAATCTGTTTAATTTCGCGCCGTATTCTACACAACAATGTGCGAAAGATCACGCGAAAAATAGTTAAAAAAAAGCGAGATATTATCTCGCTTTAATGGTTTTACTAATCGTTTGCACGGGCTTCTAACATTGCCACTGCAGGTAATTTTTTACCTTCAACAAATTCTAAGAAAGCACCACCACCTGTTGAGATATAAGAAACATCTGCTTCAATATCAAATTTAGCGATTGCAGCTAATGTATCGCCACCACCTGCAACAGAGAAGCCTTCAGAGTCTGCAATTGCTTTAGAGATACCAGCAGTACCTGCTTCGAAGTTTTTGAATTCAAATACGCCAACAGGGCCATTCCAAAGGATTGTTTTTGCATCTTTTAAGATTGCGGCTAACTGAGCTGTTGAATCAGGACCTAAATCGAAGATCATGTCGTCATCTTGAACATCAGCAACATTTTTGATTTCAGCTTCTGCGTTTTCATCAAATGCTTTTGCACATGCAACATCAGTTGCTACTGGAATTGCACACTCTTCCATTAGTTTCTTAGCCGTATCAACTAAGTCAGCTTCGTATAGAGATTTACCAACGTTATGGCCTTGTGCAGCGATGAACGTATTAGCAATACCACCACCAACAACAAGTTGATCAGCAACTTTAGAAAGAGACTCTAAAACCGTTAGCTTAGTCGATACTTTAGAACCACCAACAATTGCAACTAATGGGCGAGCAGGGTTATCCATCGCTTTGCCTAATGCTTCAAGTTCAGCAGCAAGTAGCGGGCCAGCACATGCAACAGGCGCATAAACACCCGCGCCGTTTGTAGAAGATTGTGCACGGTGAGCCGTACCAAATGCATCCATTACGTAAACGTCACATAAAGCAGCTAGTTGCTTAGATAGTGTCTCGTCATTTTTCTTTTCGCCTTTATTAAAACGAACGTTCTCAAGCACAACAACTTCACCTTCAGCTACTTCAAGGCCGTTTAAGTAATCAGTTGCTAAACGTACAGGCACGTCTAATGCTTCATTTAAGTAATCAACAACAGGTTGTAGAGAGAATGCTGCATTTTCTTCAGCAGAAGCACCTTCAGTTGGACGACCTAGGTGAGAAGTGATCATTAACTTAGCACCTTTTTCTAATGCTAATTTAATCGTTGGAATAGAAGCACGGATACGCGCATCAGAAGTTACTTTACCATCTTTAATTGGCACGTTTAAATCTTGACGGATAAATACGCGTTTGCCGGCTAAGTCTAAATCAACCATTTTCTTTACTGACATGATGTGTCCTTATTTAAATTTAAAACTAAAATTCTGATTTACGCCCGCTTCAATGCTGGGCTTTATATGAACGCTGTAATTGCAACATTTCCGCGTTGCATTTTTGTTTCAGCGTGCATTATAGACGAAAGTTTTTGTTACATCGATCACAATGGGTGCTAATTTACCTTTTTAATAGGGGGGAGGGGTTTGATTTATATCATTTTCTGTAACTTTTTTTCAAAATGAGTAAATTTACGACATATTTTGTTGATCTAAAATCAACAAAAATAAACCCTTTTTATATTTAATAGTACTTTTTTTAAACAGTTTGACGATAAAGTAATAAACCTGACTATTTTTAAATCAAAAAGAGAGAAATATAGCCTAAATGTGAATGTTAACGCATTATTATACTGACCTTTTTTGACAACTATTCTACGCTTATTAGACATTTAGGTTACGGTTTGAAATATCTACAGATTATATGACGCTATCGCATAAAAAAACTTCTCTATTTTTCTATATTATCGCTTTAGGTGGTTTTCTTATTCTGCTTATATCTGGCTACCTAAAGTTCACTGAATTAGAGTACAAATTACAAGCTGAGCAACGTTACGTTACCAAACTATTTGAATCTCATGTCTCATCAGCACTGTTTCAATTTGAATCAATGCTCGACCTTATTAGTTATGAATCAACGCTACAGCATAATTTGAATGTCGAAGTGATTGATAACATTCTATCAAGAACGCCGTTATTAATTGGCTTTGCACTTTTTAATCCTGATGGTGAAGTACGGTCAATTAGTAGTAGCTTGCAAAACGTTCGCTTACCTAACCTGCTCACAGATGAAAAAACAAAAAAATGGTTTAAACATGCACTAACACAAGATCAGATGACTATTGGCAACCCTTATATTTTGCAACCGCTTAATAAATGGGTGGTCCCAATTAGAAAACGTGTCGTGGATAAACAAGGGAATGTCGTTGCGGTTATTACATCAGGCTTAGACCTACAAACGTTATCACAACAATGGAATGATGGAAGCGATGGGCGACGAGTGTTTCAGGCGACGCTTGATAATGACTATTATCGAATATTACGCACCAATGTGGCACTAAATAAATATGAATCAACCTATTCAAGCCCAATTTCTTCTGACGTGATCCGTTTAATTGAAGAGCAACTTGCAGAGCAGAAAATATCTTTGCAGTCACTTCGAGATTCAGGTCAATCGGTACAACTAAAGCCCTCCTCTCAACAAAGTGAATATTTTACGATACTTTATAATCCTAAACATCAAATCTGGATAAACGCATCAGAATCAAGCTTTTCTTTGCAAAAGAAATTGATACCTCCCTTGCTCGCTTATAGCACTTTTTATCTACTTTTTTTAGTGGCTTCTTTCTTTATTTTCCGTTGGGTTGCACGTCTGGAAAAAAGTAAACTTGCAGAGCTGACTTATCGTGCTGAACGCGATCTGTTAACCGGCCTATATAACCGCACCATTTTAAAAAGCAAAAAGCTAAAGTTTCATCGGAGTAATATCCCTTTTTCTTTGCTCTATATTGATCTCGATAACTTCAAGACTATCAATGATAGCTACGGTTATAGCTACGGTGATGGTATTTTAATTGAAGTAAGCAAACGCCTAACAAGCTCACTAGAGCGAGTAGAAGGGACGGCAATCCGCTTAAGCGCTGATGAGTTTATTGTACTTATTGCGAGCATAGATAAAGATATCGTTGAAGAGTTTTGTCGTGAGTTATTAAGCTGCATAAATACCCCTTATATCGTTAACAATAATGACTTCAAAATAAGTGCATCAATCGGCATTGCGCAAAGCCCGAACAATGCAACCGAGATTGAGACATTAATCAGTTATGCCAATAACAGCATGCTAATCGCTAAAAAGTCGAAAAATAATTTCATCTTTTTCTCTGAGCAGATTCACCGACAACTGATTAAAAATATTGAGATCGAGCAAGCATTAAAATCTGCCGTAGATAAGAATGAAATAAGCCTCGTTTATCAGCCACAAATGAACAATAAAGGTGAATTATGTGGCGTTGAAGCCTTAGTACGTTGGAACAATGAGGGGTTAGGCTTCATTCCTCCCGATCAGTTCATTCCGATCGCAGAGGAGACAGGCATAATGCCAGCTTTAGGCGCTTATATCATGAATCAAGCGATGTTAGAAATCTCAGCCTTACAATACAAAAAAAGAAAATCATTTCAGCTATCAATCAACGTATCTGCTCGACAGTTTGTACAGCTTAACTTTTTTGAAAGTTTAATTAATTGCTTGGCACTCCATAAATCGCCGTACATGAAAATCACCATTGAGATTACGGAAAGCTTGTTCATCGAAAATATTGAACGTTTATTGCCTATTTTCAAAAAAATGAAAGAGGAAAATATCTCTCTTTCTTTAGATGACTTTGGCACAGGCTACTCTTCATTAAGTATGCTACGGAATGTCCCTATCGATGAACTTAAAATAGACAAAAGTTTTGTCGATGACATTGCTCATGATAAAAATGATAGGGCGATGGTGGCAAGTATCATTACCATGGGAAAAAATTTAGGCATGTCAGTCTTAGCTGAAGGTGTTGAAAATAAGCAACAATTGGCTATTTTACAAACTGCAGGGTGTGACATCTACCAAGGATATTATTTCTCTAAACCGTTAAACTTAATCGACTTGGAAAGTTTGATTGATACTCTTTAAATGGATTTAAGGTTATTACCCTGTACTCATGCGCACCCTAAATAAAAATATTTGGGCTCTTTTTTATCTCATACTTATTATAGCCACCGTGCTATTGTGTACGGCTGTTTATAATAAACATAATGAGATATTAAATGAGACTAAAGGCGATCAGCTTTACCTCAGCAATGTGTTCTATAACCACCTAGATTCTCTGTTTACACAACAGGAAGTAATTCAAAACTTAATCGCGAGTAAATACGTCAAATTGAGTAATTTTGATAGTCATATTCTTGATGTTGCTCTGGAACAGAATATCTACTCTGCAGGAATATGGATTTTCTCTAAACAGGGAGATCTACTTGTCACCAGTTCTAATTTATCCGAACACCCCATAACCAACCTGCTTAGCCACAGCAACACTACCTCTTGGTTCACAGAAACACTCAACAGCTCTCAAATGGTCCTCGGTCGCCCCTATTTTTTAGCGAGTTTACAACGTTGGATCTTACCGTTACGTAAAAAAATAGTCGACAATAAAGGCAACACCATTGCGGTTATCTCTACGGGCCTAGATTTGGCCGTCTTACAAAGTGAATGGCGAGAAAAAAATCCACACAATATTGAGGCAACATTAAGTAACGGCAATTATCGAATATTACGTAACAATTTATCAGTTAATCAATTTGAACAGTTTTATAATAACAGTGCCCCGCAAAATAACCTGATAAAAAAACATTACCTCAGTCAACCAAGCCAAACACTTTTTCAACAAAATGCGAGTAAGAAGACACCACAAAAACAGTTATATACCTTAGCCTATAACAAAAATTATCGTTTTTGGGTTTATGCTTCAATCCCTTATCAACAGGTTACTGCTCGCCTTTACTCACACTCTTTTTTCTATACTATTTTTTATCTCTTGCTAATCAGCAGTGGTTTTATGCTGTTTAGATGGATAGTAAAGGTAGAAAATTCAAAAATTGATGAGCTTACCTATAAAACAGAGCATGATGCATTAACCGGACTTCCAAACCGCACCATTTTAAAGCGTCACTTTAAAACTTTACAAACACCTAATGAAACTCCTTTTGCATTGCTGTACATCGATCTGGATAACTTTAAGCATATCAATGACACTTTTGGTCATAGTTATGGCGACACTATTTTAATTGAGGCAAGTAAGCGAATAACAAAAAGCCTTGCGCTTCATAGTGGCATGGTTGCACGCTACAGTAGTGATGAGTTCGTGGTTTTTTTAGAAACAGCTAATCGAGAGGTGATAAGTAACTATGCCAAGCATTTATTAAAAAGTATCTCCCTGCCTTACTTAATCGGTCAAAATGCTTTTCGCATTAGCTCTTCGATTGGTATTGCACGCTTTCCGGAGGATGCTTCACATATTGAAACGCTATTAAGCTATGCCGATAACAGTATGACCGTTGCCAAAAAGAAGCGGAATCAGTATCTATTTTTCTCTAAACAAGTGCATCATCAGCTAATGCGTAATATTGAAATAGAACAAGCACTCCATCATGCTATTGAGAACGATGAAATAAGCTTGGTATATCAGCCACAAATCGATCGCAATGATAAGCTTTTTGGCGTAGAAGCATTGGTTCGTTGGCACAGTGCTAAACTCGGTGTTATTCCGCCAGACCAATTTATCCCCATTGCTGAAGATACAGGTTTAATGCCTAAACTCGGTTTATATATCATGCATAAAGCGATGCTTGAGATAAACAATTTGCAGCGACAAAACAACCTTAACTTTAAATTAGCTATCAATGTTTCGGTGCGTCAGTTTATTCAGATAGATTTTATCGAAAAACTGATGGATGCCTGTAAAAGCTTTACCAGTGGACAATTAGATATCACTATTGAGATAACAGAAAGCTTGTTTATTGAAAGTATTGACAGTTTATTGCCACTATTTTACAAGATGAAAGGGAATCATATTAGCCTCTCTTTAGATGATTTTGGGACAGGCTACTCTTCTTTAAGTCTGTTGCGCAAAATCCCCATTGATGAACTAAAAATAGATAAAAGCTTTGTCGATAATATTGCCTTTGACAAACATGATCGTGCGATGGTCAATAGCATTATTAGCATGGGTAAAAACTTAGGTATGCAAGTACTGGCAGAGGGTGTTGAGAGCAAGCAACAGGCGGATATTTTATCGCAAGCAGGTTGCGATATTTATCAAGGATATTACTTCTCTCAGCCCCTCACGCTCACCGATCTGATCAGCTTTGCTAAACAGCACTGACCGCCTTTCCAAGGTCAATAAAGTCTTTAATATAAAGCACCTCTTGATCCTGCTTTTTAACCGTCACATACAATGTTTTAAACAACCCAGCCTTGCCCAATCGTAATTTACTAACCTGATACTGGGTTGCATAGCTGTCCGCAAGCCACTCAGGAAGGACAGACACTCCACGTTGATGGGCAACCATCTGCAACATAATTGCCACAGACTCTATCTGTTTATGCATTTTCGGCTCTATTTTTTCGGGTAGTAAAAACTGCTCAAAAATATCCAGGCGCTGCTTTTCAATTGGAAAAGTAAAAAGCGTTTGATCTGCTAACTGTTTAGCAGACACATTTTTTTGTGAAGCGAGTGGATGGTCATTCGCCACCAGCAACACTTGCTCATATTCAAATAACGCCACATTTAATAACGAGTCATGCTCAGTAATATCAGGAGTGATGAGCAGATCAACATGGTGGTGCAAAACCCCCTCTAAACCAGAGAATTGAAATTGACGAATAATATCAACATCAATATTTGGCTGTGATGTTAAAAATTTAGCGACCACTGAGGTTAACCACTCATGACAAGGAAAACATTCCACACCAATACGCAATAACCCCTGTTGTCCCTCCCCCATCGCTTTCAAAGATTGCTCTGTTTGTAACAGAGTCGGCATCACCTGCAGTGCGGTTTTTAATAATAACTCTCCCGCGGGCGTTAAGCGCAAGCGACGCCCACAGCGTTGCCAAAGCTTAACATTGAGTTTTTTTTCAAGATGACGAATCTGATGTGACAAGGCAGACTGCGTTAAAAAAAGCGCGTCAGCAGCTTGAGTTAATGTCCCCTTTTCATTCAGGGCAATCATTATTTTAAGGTGTAATGGCTCTATCACCATGAGAATCCTTCATGAATTTACGGAGAAACATCATTATTCCTCATAATGAATTGTAAATATAATCATCGCTCACTTCAACTAACAGATGAGATATTAGCAATGGCAAAATTACATCACCTTGGATTCCCCCGCATTGGCAATAAACGTCAACTGAAGTTTGCATTAGAGAAATTTTGGGCAGGCGACATTACCGAACAAGCACTACAACAAACAGCAACGCAGTTGCGCGCAGATAACTGGCACTCTCAGCAAAAACTGGGGTTTGACTTTCATACAGTGGGTGATTTTTCTTTTTATGATCAAGTTTTAGATACCAGCTTACTATTGGGCAATTTGCCACAGCGAGCACTGCAGACTGACAACCAACTAGATAACTATTTTCGTGTCGCACGTGGCCGTTCTCAAAAACAGCCTTGCTGCTCTGCAACACACACAAACAATGGTGAAACCGAAGCCGGCGAAATGACTAAGTGGTTTAATACCAACTATCACTACATCGTGCCAGAGTTTGATAGGCAAACCCGCTTTACCCTTAACCCTGATAACCTATTAACACAAATTAAAGAGTTACAACGCATCAACAGCCAAGTAAAACCCGTGATCATAGGTCCAGTTACCTACCTTTGGTTAGGCAAAGAAAAAGACAACAGCGATAAACTGTCATTACTGCCAGAGCTATTAAAAACATACCAACAACTACTGCAATTATTAGCAGAAAATAACATCGAATGGGTGCAAATAGACGAACCTATTTTGGCGCTTGAGATCGATATAAATTGGCAAAATGCGCTTCAAACTACATACCAAACATTAAGTGATTCACCTATTAAATTGCTCCTAATAACTTACTTTGGCGAGTTAAAAGATAACCTTGATCTCGCCTGTAATTTACCGGTTGCAGGGTTACATATTGATGCGGTTAATGGTCTTCATGAAGTAGCGCAAGTTGCTCAACAACTTAGTACAGATAAAGTATTATCATTGGGTGTTATTAATGGTTGCAATATTTGGAAAACAGATTTAAATAAAACACTATCATGGTTACAGCCACTGCATACAAAACGCCAAGATAACCTATGGTTAGCACCAAGCTCATCATTACTGCATGTACCTGTTGACTTAAATAGTGAGCATAAATTAGACCATGAAGTAAAAAATTGGCTTGCTTTTGCCACACAAAAACTAGAAGAGTTAAGCCTTTTAGGCAGAGCGCTAAACGACAGTGTCGAGTCTGTATTCGAACAATTTACAGAAAACAAACTAGCTATAGAATCACGTAGTCGCAGTAATCGAATTCACAACCCTTCAGTACAACAAGCGGTCACAAATATCAGTGCCGATTTAGGTAACCGTAAACAAGGGTTTGATGCACGTAAAGTGGTACAAAATAACTACCTCAAGCTACCAAGTTATCCAACCACGACCATCGGCTCATTTCCACAGACCAATGAGATCCGCGCTACGCGCAAAGCAAAACGTCTTGGTCAAATTGGTGAGCAGGAATACCAACAAGAGATGCGTAAATCGATTCAATTTTGTATCGAGCAACAACAGAAAATTGGCCTTGATGTATTAGTGCATGGTGAAGCTGAACGTAATGACATGGTTGAATACTTTGGCGAGTTATTAGAAGGTTTTGTATTTACTCAATTTGCTTGGGTACAATCATACGGCTCTCGCTGTGTAAAACCTCCGGTATTATTTGGTGATGTTTCTCGCTCAAAAGCGATGACCGTGGAATGGGCACAATACGCTCAATCATTAACAGATAAAAAGGTAAAAGGGATGCTGACTGGTCCAGTAACCATTTTAAACTGGTCTTTTGTGCGTGATGATCAACCACTTAAAACAACTTGCCAGCAAATAGCGCTAGCTATCCGTGAAGAAGTATTAGACCTTGAAAAAGCTGGTATCGATATTATTCAAATTGATGAAGCAGCCCTACGTGAAAAGCTACCATTACACCGCTCTAAATGGTCTGAATATTTAGCATGGGCAATTGAAGCATTTCGCATTACCGCTAACGGGGTGGAGGATCAAACACAGATCCATACACACATGTGTTACTCAGAGTTTAACGATATTATTGAATCGATTGCCTCAATGGATGCCGATGTTATCACCATTGAAACCTCACGTTCAGATATGCAACTATTAGATGTATTTGAAGCATTTAATTACCCAAATGCAATTGGGCCAGGTGTTTATGATATTCATTCACCAAATACACCAAATATCGATCAGATGGTTGCGCTGATGCACAAAGCATCAACACGTATTCCAAGTGAGCATCTATGGGTTAATCCTGATTGTGGATTGAAAACAAGAAAATGGAATGAAGTTGAGCCTGCACTTATCAATATGGTAAAAGCGGCACAACAACTACGTAGCCAATAATCGTAGTTACGATTATTATCATGCACTCAATGAGTAACCGATAGCCATCGATTGCTTATATTGGCCATCAGCTTTGGGTGCATAATAGCTAACTGGCTTTTGAGAAATTAGAGCAACCCCAACAGACTGCTGATCAGCAATGTATAAGGAGTTGCCTTTTCGCTTTTTGGCCATCGACTTCGCATGGCTAGCAAGAATAGAGACATCATGATAAGACTTGCAAGCAGGGGGAGGTAATGGCACACAGCCAATAGATAAACTTAGCATGGGATAAAACTGTTTTTTCCCGAAACGATCTGCGGCAGAGATTCCTCCCATCATTTGATCTTCTGGTAAATATCGATGCCTAACCCATTCACTAAACTCACTTAATATCTTCCGGCATTGTTTTTCCCAATCTCGGTTTTCAGTTATAACAATGAAATCATCACCGCCAATATGACCAATGAAATCCTGATTATCATTTATCACATCGCGCAAAATATCAGCTAATCCAGTAATAATTTGATCGCCTTTTTCATAACCATAATAATCGTTATAAGGCTTGAAGTTATCTAAATCTATATAAGCCACAACAAAAGGAGATTGTTGATTGATAAACTGCTCTAGTTTTTTATTGATAGGGACATTACCCGGCAAAAGCGTCAATGGATTCGCATGACGCGCATTACTTATTTGCATATTCGAGATCACTTTTATCAGCGCCATAATTGATCCAATGCCAGCATAGTAACCTTCTTCGGTAATGATAAACTCTAATGCCTTTTGCGCCTCTGACTGAGCATTAATCGCATCTGTCACCAGCTCAATAGGCAGCTCGCTTTCTAACATAAGTACGTTTTTATCCACGAGAGAGTGAATACTTTTTTTACCAGAAAGTTCACGCCCAAATTTAGAAAAAAGTAATTGTGTTAGACAGTTTCGCCTGATTAATCCCACTGGCTTTTGCTTTCCTGACGCGCTTAACTCAATAACAGGAATGCTTTCCCAATCTGGATTTTCATTAAATAAGGTTGCACAGTACTCAACCGTGGTTAACTCGCTAATCGCAGGTATATGGTGTAATAACTCAGCGATGATAGGCGATTGAGTATCTAAAGTTTGTGTGATCGGCTTTTTAAGAGGCAATGAAAATAATGCTTGCGATACTTTTCTTAAAGGTAATGGCGAAGGCTTAGCGATGTAAAAGCCTTGGCAAAAAGGTAACGCTATTTTTTCAATAAAGCGAAATTCTTCTGCTGTCTCGACCCCTTCTGCAACGACTTTGCAACCTAACTCTGCAGCGATATTTTTGATCGAAATAACAAACTGTTGCTTTACCTTATCGCTACCAATTCCATCCATAAAATGACGGTCAATTTTTACATAATCGGGGCGAAGTTCATTCCACATTCGAAGTCCTGAATATCCAGATCCAAGATCATCCATCGCAATTTCAAACCCCATCTCTTTATAATGCTGTAGCGCTTCACGAACCATCTGATAATTTTCAAGGGGACTATGTTCCGTTAATTCAATTACGACACGATCGGCAGATAACCCTGCTTTTTCAAGCATTTTAAGGGTTTGTCCGGCACGAAAATCGGGCTGAAAAAGCGTATCTGGACTGGCATTTAAAAACAGCTTTCCTGCTAACTTTAATCGTTGAAACTGCTGAATAGAAAGCGCACGACAGAGTAGCTCTAGTTCCACTAAACGCCCTTGTTTAGAGGCTTCATTAAAAAGATGAATTGGGGAATGAAAGTAACTGTTAATCGGGCCTCTAATTAATGCTTCATAGGCAAAAATTTCGCCACTTGCATTAGCTACAATAGGCTGAAAGTAAACAGTTAAATTTTTTTCTTGGATAATTGAATCAAGGGTAATTGAGGCGATAGTAGCGGTCATTTTTATTTCTTATTGTTAATTATTATTCCCCAACAATAAGAAAATTAGATGACCGTTTTATGACAGGAACAACGATTAACCGCGACTCTTTTTTACATCCACATGGACCAATAACTTTTGCCCCGGTTTAATATATTTGTGTTTTTGTAAGCGGTTCCAACGTACTAAATCAGCCGTTTTAACATTGAACTTTTGCGCAATCAGGCCTAAGGAATCTCCTGAGCGTACTTTGTAAGTAACACTTCGTGTTTGAGTAAGGCGCGACTGGCTTTTAGGCGCTTTCCAAATCGTCAGTTGTTGACCCAAGCGGAGTGTTTTCTTAGTACTCATCTGGTTCCACTTTGCGATATCTTTAGCGGTAACTTTATATAACCGACTGATATCCCAAAGCGTGTCTCCTTCAACGATGGTATGCGTTACTTTACGTTTACCTTTACTATTTTCGGATTCAAAGCGCTTAGCCTGAGCATATAAGCTATCTTGTTGTGATGCGCTTGCAACAGGAATGAGCAATGGTTGACCAATCTTAATAAAAGAACCGTTAATATCATTAATTTGCCTTAAAACCGCTGTAGTGGTTCCATTTTTCTGTGCAATAACACTAAGGCTATCTCCGGCACGCACTTTATAACGCGCCCAACGCACGCGTTCATTATTTTCAGTGGCTGCTAATTTGTCATTAAACTGCTCAGCAATTAACGTCGGAATTAATAATTTATGTGGGCCATCTGGCGAAGTCGCCCAATGGTTAAAAGCAGGGTTAAGTAATTGAATCTCAGCAACGGTTAGTTCCGCTAACTCAGCAGCATAGGCTAAGTCTAACTGTGATTTAGTATCAACATAAGTTAATACTTGTTGATTTTCGATATGCGGTAATTCAACACCATACTTTTTATGGTTACGAAGTATATCCACCAGCGCCAATAATTTAGGCACGTATTCTTGTGTTTCACGAGGCAGCGGCAAGCTCCAGTAATCAACAGGCTTATTTGCTTTTTTATTGCGTTGTACAGCACGTTTTACACGCCCTTCTCCTGAGTTATAGGCTGCAAACGCGTATAACCAGTCATCCCCTAAATAGCGGTGTAATATCTCCATATATTTAAGAGCCGCTTGTGTAGAGGCATAAACATCTCGACGCCCGTCGTACCACCAATCTTGTTGCAAGCCGAAGCGCTCCCCAGTCACCGGCATAAACTGCCATAAACCTGATGCGCTAGCAGGAGAGTAAGCAAAGGGATCAAAGGTGCTTTCCACAACAGGCAGCAATGCAAGCTCTAAAGGTAAGTTTTTTTCTTCTATCTGTTCAACGATGAGAAACAGAAACGGTTCGGCACGTTTCGAGACCTTTTTAAGATAAGTAGGGTGACGAAGATAATAATCTCGCTGTTTTGCAATGCGACTATTTTCAGGAACTTCAAACTCAAACCCCTCTGCTAATTTTAACCAAATATTCTCATATTGCTTTTCAGTTTCGACTTCAGGCTTATCAACAACTGGTGGCTTCGCTTTAACTAGATTAGCAAGCCCTTCTTCATCTTCATCAACATCTACCTCTGTAATTGGTATAGGGGTACTTTCTTCTTCCACAGGTTCAATAGGTGGTGTTGTTTGACAAGCACTGAGCAAAAATAGCAATAAAAATGAGAATAATAGCTTCATAAAATACACTCTAAAAAATAGGGTGCAAATTCTAACAAAAATTAATAATAATTTCTGTTTTAAAAGTTATCTTTGTGGGTTCGCAGCGCAGTAAATGTATCTAACCCAGATTGTAATGGTTTAGCTAATTGATTTTGAAGATGATTAATTAATTCATCTTGATCACAACGAAAGAAAGGGTTGATCTGTTTTTCAACACCGATACTAGTCGGAATGGAAGCTAAACCTTGTTGACGTTTTTTCGCAACCGCTTTCATATAGGTAATTAACGCATTGTTTTTAGGCTCGATTGCGAGAGCAAAGGTTAAATTACTGATAGTGTATTCGTGTGCACAGTAAACCTTTGTATCATTATCAAGCTCACGTAAACGACAAAGCGCGTCAAACATTTGTGTATGTGTTCCTTCAAAAACCCGGCCACAGCCACCTGAAAACAAAGTATCGCCACAAAACAACAATTCATTATTATAAAAGGCAATATGATCAAGTGTATGTCCAGGCACTTCCATCACCTGAAGTACAAAACGATCTTCAAAACAGTGGATACTTTGCCCTTCAACGACTTGAGTCGATTCAGGAAAAAGCTTGTTTTTACTAAAAACATTAATATCTTCGCCTAGGGCTGACAGCAATTGAGCAACCCCATCAATATGATCATAATGCTTATGTGTAATTAAAATAGCATCTAAAATTAGGTTTTGAGATTCTATCATCTCTAATACAGGAGTCGCATCACCGGGATCGACCACAATACAATGCTGGCTTTGACTATCTTTAATAAGCCAAATATAGTTATCACTAAATGATGGGATCGTTAATACATTAACCATAATAATTCTCTGAGTAAGTGAACATACTTATGATACTTAAAATGCAACATAGGTATAAATATGAAGATAGCTAAAACGTCACGAATTTTAACGCCTATCGAATCATGGGCGCAACTGCCACATGGGCAATGCTTGTTAAAAGAGACACAATGTCGGCTTGATCATACCATCACTCGATGTTTTGGTTACCATCTATTGAAGCTAGGCCAATTAAGTAGTCAATTAAGCACAGCTAAATCGCCCATCATTCATCAGATTAATTGCGCGCCAAGTGGCGAGGATATCGGCCTGATTGCAGACTTACATCTATTACCAGTGCAAGACTCCTCAATTGACCTTTGTATTCTAGCCCATGAGCTCGATTTTTCGAGCGACCCACACCAGCTTTTACGGGAAATAGACCGTGTGCTAACGCTGGACGGAACACTGATAATCAGTGGTTACAACCCTATTAGTCTATTTGGTTTACGATCATTAATGAACCCTAAAAATCCACAGACAGCACGTTTATTTTTACCTAACCGCGTATTAGACTGGTTACACTTACTGGGCTTTGAGATACAGCAGAAACAACACTTTGATTTTCTGTCCTGCAAACTTCACAGCAAGTTTTCAAATTGCGTTGAAAGCATTGGCGAACGCTACCTACCTTATTTCTGTAGTACCTATTTCATTGTTGCTAAAAAACAAAGCATTCCAATGACCCCCATTAAATCGCCCTTTAAATTCAGCAAACCTATTGTCAATCAACAACCGATTGCTACGCGACATCATAAGCAATAAAGTTAACCATCGTAACCGACATCTTCCTGTGTCGGTTTTGACTCTGCTGCTTCACGCGCCAAATCATCACAACGTTCATTTTCAGGGTGCCCTGAGTGTCCTTTTACCCAGTGCCAAGTAACAACATGCTTTTCTTGAGCCGCATCTAACGCTTTCCAAAGGTCAACGTTTTTAACTGGTGCTTTCGCTGCTGTTTTCCAACCGCGCTTTTTCCAATTATGAATCCATTGTGTGATTCCTTGACGTACATATTGGCTATCGGTGGTCAAATCAACTGCACAGGGCTCAGTTAATTGTTCTAACCCTTTAATACAGGCAAGCATCTCCATACGATTATTTGTCGTGCGTTTATATCCCTCAGCTAACTCTTTACGATGTTTATTAAAAATCAGTACAGCACCGTAACCACCGGGTCCAGGGTTACCTAAGCATGATCCATCGGTATAAATTTCTATTTTTTTCATTGTTGCCTCATAACCTTGTTCACATTTTGCTAAACTGAATTTTTATAGACTATAAATAGAGACAATGATGAACACAAGCAAAGAGATAAGACAGGTCGTTTTAGATACAGAAACAACGGGGATGAATAAAGATGGCACCGTTTATCTGGGCCACCGTATTATTGAAATTGGCTGTGTCGAAGTCATCAACCGTCGCTTAACAGGTCGCCATTACCATGTTTATATCAATCCTGGGCAATTAGTTGACCCAGAAGCAATGGCTGTTCATGGTATTACCGATGAATTTTTGCAAGATAAACCTACCTTTGAACAAGTAGCTGATGAGTTTATTGAGTTTATCCGGGGCGCAGATTTAGTTATCCATAACGCCCCCTTTGATGTCGGCTTTATGGATCAAGAGTTCCGTTTTTTAAATAAAAAGACTCAGCCCACTGAAGAAATCTCTACAGTGACCGATACATTAGAGATGGCAAAAAAGATGTTTCCCGGTAAAAGAAACAATCTTGATGCATTATCGGATCGTTTTGGCATCAATACACAACATCGAGTTTTACATGGCGCATTACTTGATGCTGAAATTTTAGCCGATGTTTACCTGTTAATGAGTGGCGGGCAAGCTAAACTTAATTTGACAAATAATGAAACGGGAGAAGTCCCAACCGGAAAACAGGCACGAACGTCATCAACACCATTAACGATTATCCGCGCGTCAGAGGCGGAACAAATTGCACATACAGAGCGCTTAAAACTAATCAAGGATAACCTGTGGCAATCTTCATAAAACATTTAACCATTTTACTTTGCTTACTTTTTTCATTTTCGAGTATTGCGCATACTATTTATGCCCCAAACGATATCCCTTTACTCGATAACCGTTTTCGAATTGACCCTGAAGCAGAGCAAGTTACTTTTATTTTTAATCATCGCAAGGGTTATCAACGTGTTGTATTAGTGCAACCAGATGGCAGTAAGTTATATCAACAACGCCACCCTGAAAGTGTGGCATGGGTTAGTAGCCCTACGCAAGACATAGTAACGGTGCAAAAGCCGATGGCAGGCCCCTGGCAAGCAATCGCAGAGCTAGACGGTGATAATCGCATTAAAATAATTAGTAAAGTAACACTGAATATTAACCGTTTACCATTAAAGCTTTATGCAAAAGAATATATTACCACCCACGCCACGTTATATAGCGATGGCGAGATCATGACCAACCCCTCCTATATAGAGGACACCAAATTATCAGTTTCATTATTAGGTGGTGCTAATAAAAAAATGGCACTGTATCAAGATGATGGCAAACATTATGATGAACTTTCCTTTGATGGAAAGCTAACCGCGCGCCTTTATGTTGACCTGCTGCCTGGTCGATACTTATTGCAAATAAGTACAAAAAATGACGTTTTCATCCGCAATGTAAATAAAGATGCTGTTGTTTTTATCTCTCCTATTGATGCAGAGGTTAAAGCCATCGAGACAGGCAGTGATGAAGCTCGGATCACGATTAATATTGACAGTGAAGAATTAGATCCCAGTTCGGTTAGCATTGACGGTGTCTTTAAGGATTCCGAGGATAAAGTCGTTTCACAGGTTATAATGCACAACCTTGATAATGAAGATACCACTCAGCCAATGTCTGCTGTTTATAAACTTTCACATAATATATACACCTTTTCCGGAAAAGCTTATGCAACAACACGCGACGGCAGAGAGATAGAGTTACAGCTAGCTGATCGAATATTCGAGCTAATTCCTCCATTTGTTGTTCCAGAGCTCGAAATTAGCGAAGCCATAAGTACTGCGCTGAATACAGACGAGAGCATAACTGATGAAACAGAAGATGGGTCCGTAATGGACAGCCTATGGCTATGGCTAACGATTGGCATAACACTATTATTAATTATTGTAATCGCCGTTATTTTTGCGATAAAACGTAAAAAGAAAAACCAACAAAATGAAGATGCGTTAGCTGAAGAACTAAAATTAGATGAATTACAACCAATGCCCATTGATATTAAGGATGGTAAATAAGCAGGAGTTGAGCGCAAAATAAGCACTTACTAAAGTTAAGCAATAATAATGCTGTTTTTTTGTTTTTCAGTGTTGACTACGCAAGGGCAACTACGTATTATCAGCGCCTCAACAGAGACACGCTAAAACGTGTTGTTGATTTAACTGAACACAGTTAATTTAAGCCTAGGCTTAAGATAATTGGAGTGGTAGTTCAGTTGGTTAGAATACCGGCCTGTCACGCCGGGGGTCGCGGGTTCGAGTCCCGTCCACTCCGCCACTATCTTTGATAGTTGTCGAGTAGATTCTGTTAAATCAAGTGTTGAATGTTTATATACAGCTGGAGTGGTAGTTCAGTTGGTTAGAATACCGGCCTGTCACGCCGGGGGTCGCGGGTTCGAGTCCCGTCCACTCCGCCAACATATAAACGAATGGTTCTTCAAACCAACATTATTAATGTAAATTGAAAGTTCTGAATACAGTACTCGTAATGGAGTGGTAGTTCAGTTGGTTAGAATACCGGCCTGTCACGCCGGGGGTCGCGGGTTCGAGTCCCGTCCACTCCGCCAACGTACTGTACAAAGACAAACTGTTACACACTCCGTGGAGTGGTAGTTCAGTTGGTTAGAATACCGGCCTGTCACGCCGGGGGTCGCGGGTTCGAGTCCCGTCCACTCCGCCAACAGTGTGAAATAGTAAAGAAAATAACCACTTAATTGTGGTTTTTCTATTTTTAAAGCCTAGTAAAACCCTCCTTTATTCAAAATAACTCAATAACACTTTTAGCAGTTCAGTTGGTTGACTCTTGTTTAAAATAAAGCGCCCAGTCACACCAAGTATCACAGATTCAAGTCTAGCCCACTCCGCCAACAGTGTGAAATAGTAAAGAAAACAACCACTTAATTGTGGTTTTTCTGTTTTTAAAGCCTAGTAAAATCCTCCTTTATTCAAAATAACTCAATAACACTTATAGCAGTTCAGTTGGTTAACTCTTGTTTAAAATAAAGCGCCCAGTCACACCAAGTATCACAGATTCGAGCCTCACAACTCCGCTAACAGTGTGAAATAGTAAAGAAAACAACCGCTTAATTGTGGTTTTTCTGTTTTTAAAGCCCAAGAAGCCTCCACCTTAAAAAGCTATTAATCTTTCATTATCTTTAATCTTCTCTGTGTAGTGCGAAGCACCTCTATGAATTCTGTGGTGAACGAACTTTTGAATTTTTCCCTCTGTAGTTACGAAGCACTTCTGTGAATTCTGTCGTAAAATAATTTTTGAATCTTTCTCGGAGTAGTATTGAGGTCAAGCAAGGAAGGCATTACAGCGATTGACGATTGAAAAACTGACAGTTACAAACTGCCAGTAACTTATATTAACAATCTAAGAAAAGTCTAAATCATCAAAGCTTACTTTAGGCTCTAAGGTTAAACCTCCGCCCTCTTTTTTGGCACTTTGTTCTGCTTGCTCTGCAATCCCCCCCTTATCCAATTTAAATTTCAATGCAAGATTGGTTGGTGAGTCAGAGTTTTTAGTTGCTTCTTCTTCCGAAATTCTCCCCTCTTTTACTAAATCAAAAAGAGCACAATCAAAGGTTTGCATACCGAGTGACTTCGACTTTTCCATGACATCCTTAAGCAAACCAAACTCGCCTTTTTTAATCATATCGCGAATGGTGAGGGTTCCCATCATTACCTCAATTGCAGCGCAACGTTTACCATCGATAGTAGGAATTAAACGTTGTGAAATAAACGATTTAAGGTTATTTCCTAGGTCATTAAGTAATTGCGGACGACGCTCTTCAGGGAAAAAGTTAATAATACGATCTAAAGCCTGATTAGCATTGTTTGCATGCAGTGTTGAAATAGCTAAATGCCCTGTTTCTGCAAATGCTAAAGCGTGCTCCATCGTTTCACGATCGCGTATTTCACCGATTAGGATAACATCTGGCGCTTGTCTAAGTGTATTTTTCAATGCCGCATGGAAACTTCGAGTATCAACCCCGACCTCACGTTGATTAATAATACTCTTCTTGTGTTTATGTACAAATTCAACCGGATCTTCAATGGTGATAATGTGCCCAGATGAGTTTTCATTACGATGGTCAATTAAAGCCGCAAGTGAGGTTGATTTACCAGAGCCCGTCGCTCCAATGAACAAGACTAAACCGCGTTTTGTCATGATCACTTCTTTCAAAATCTCAGGCAAACGTAAATCTGCAAACTTAGGAATTTCTACTTTGATATTACGTGCAACTATCGAAACTTCGTTGCGTTGCTTAAAAATATTTACCCTAAAACGCCCCACGTTTGAAATAGAGATAGCAAGGTTCATCTCTAACTCTTGTTCAAATGCTACTTTTTGTTCGCTATCCATAATGGCATCAGCAATAGCGGCGACTTCGCCAGGCTTAAATAATTCACTGTTTAATGTTTTTAAGCTACCTTGAAATTTGGCTGAAGGTGGAGCTCCCGTTGCTAAATAAAGATCTGAGCCATCTTTGCTAGACAATATGTTTAGCATTTGTTCGAATTCCATTAATACCTCCTCAAGTTTAAATTAACCTCAGTATGACACTAACATAGGAAGCTAACCCAGTGATTTTAATTACTTTAGTGAAGTGATGTAGAAATTTAATATCATCACCTTGAATTATTTTATTCACTCGTGATCACTCGCTACTTTACGTATTAACTGATCATAATAGTCTTTACCTTCTTGCATCTGTTTTCGTGTCGGTTCACTCAATAGCGGGTTTTCAAGCTCAATAATAATTCTATTGTCCATATTTAAATACTGTAAGGTTTCGCCAAATTTAGCGCTAAACATCGCCTCGTACTCACCATTTTTCTGCAAAATATCTAACCCTTTGGCAAGCCGTTCAGCAAGTTTAGGCTTAGCTAAATTAACAAAATAATATAAGGGTAATGGGTAATAAATAATAAGATGATTTTCAATTACTAATCCTTTATAGCCGTGTGTATAAAATTCTTGTACGACTTCATTTGCACCACGTGAAAAACAATCAAACCTTTTTGATGCTAAGAGATCAAATAGCAGGCTATATTTATTTGCTTTCCATAATGTAAGGCCATTAGCTTCCATAATTTTTGTGTCTGGCCAATTTTGGTGTTGTCCTATTATGACATTATGAGTAATGAGGGATTCTAAACTATTTAACTTCTCAAACTGAGCCTGCTTTTCTGGCTGAATAAGACAGATTCGATAGCTCAGCAGTGATCCAGTGACTGGAATACGGATAGGGATGGCAATTTTTTCACGCTTTTCATTAGGGGCGAAAACAGCAATATCAACACGATTAATTTGCATCTGTTTTATTACTCTTCCCTGCTCCATCGCTTCTGATGGAAGAATATGATACTTCCCATATTCATCTTCAGTAACCTCTAATGCTCGCTTTAATAGCTCTGGCACCATTGAATTAGGGTGGGTTAACAATTGATCCCAAACAACGATTGATTGAGATAGGGCAAAGCGTGAAAAGAGGATCAGAAGTAACATAAAAATATTTCTTATTGTACACATTTTACACTCCAATTATTCCACATTTATACATTATGGACCCGCACTGAGTTTTCTACATAATGAGCAGTTTATTTAACAAAAAATAAATAACTCAAAGTTAACCCCATCACAAAAACAATATAGAGATGAATTTTCACAACATTCATCACAAAAAATCATCACAAAAACATGACAGAAGCCTCGTTAACTGACTAACAATTAAACGAAATTAACATAGTATTAACATCGTCTTTTCAGATATGGACAAAATATAAGTAAAAACTGATACATAACTGATTAAAAAGGAAACAAGATGAGTTTTGAAAATGTAGATAAAGCAAAGGAATATTGGAACGAGAATTTAAAACTCGTTATATCCCTATTAAGTATTTGGGCATTAGTTTCGTTCGGATGTGGCATCTTATTTGTTGATGCCTTAAACGAAATTCACTTTATGGGTTTTAAACTAGGTTTCTGGTTTGCTCAACAAGGTTCAATGTATGTATTTCTAGCGCTTATTTTTGTGTACGTAAAAAAATCAAACAAACTTGATGAAAAATACGGCGTTGAAGAATAATAGGGAGTAATAAAAATGGATGTTCAATTGTTAACTTATTTGGTTGTCGGAATGACCTTTGCTTTATATATAGGTATTGCAATCAAGACTCGTGCAGGATCAACGAAGGAGTTTTACGTCGCCGGTGGTGGTGTTCCTCCTGTATTAAATGGGATGGCAACCGCCGCTGATTGGATGTCAGCAGCCTCCTTTATATCACTCGCTGGGATCGTTTCCTTTGTCGGTTATGATGGTAGTGTATATCTAATGGGCTGGACTGGTGGATATGTACTACTTGCCCTCTTAATGGTTCCATACCTACGTAAATTTGGTAAGTTTACCGTACCAGACTTCATAGGTGATCGTTACTATTCACAAGCTGCGCGAACCGTAGCCGTTATTTGTGCCATCTTTATCAGCTTTACTTATATTGCAGGCCAAATGCGTGGCGTAGGAGTTGTATTCTCTCGCTTCCTAGAAGTAGAAATTAATACCGGCGTTTACATTGGTATGTGTGTGGTATTTTTCTATGCTGTTTTAGGAGGCATGAAAGGGATCACATATACTCAAGTCGCACAATACTGTGTCATGATTTTTGCATTCATGGTGCCAGCAATTTTCCTTTCTGTGATGATGACAGGGCATATATTCCCGCAAATGGGTTTTGGTGCTGAAGTGCTAGACGCGACAGGAAATAGCTCCGGTGTATATCTATTAGATAAACTCGATGGCCTTTCTACTGAACTCGGTTTTGCTCAATATACAGAAGGCTCTAAGAGCATGATTGATGTGTTCTTTATCTGTGGGGCGTTAATGTTTGGTACCGCAGGTCTACCCCACGTTATTGTTCGCTTTTTTACTGTACCACGCGTAAAAGATGCACGTAGCTCTGCAGGTTGGACATTACTATTTATTGCCATCATGTACACCACAATTCCAGCACTTGCCGCTTTCTCTCGTGTAAATATGATTGAAACTGTTAATGGTACTGACGGTAAAGGTGTTCCCCACGAACAAGCTCCTAACTGGGTACAAAACTGGGAAAAAACGGGCCTAGTTAAATGGGAAGATAAAAACAATGACGGTAAAATGATGTACGCTAAGGGTGCTGAAAATGAGATGAAAATTGACCGAGATATCATTGTATTAGCAACACCTGAAATGGCAAATTTACCTGCATGGGTGATCGCGCTTATGGCGGCAGGTGGCTTAGCAGCCGCTTTATCAACATCAGCAGGTTTATTATTAGTTATATCCACTTCAGTATCACACGACCTCTTGAAGAAGAATCTTATGCCCAATATCTCTGACAAAAAAGAGTTAATGTATGCGCGTATTGCTTCTGGTGCAGGGGTATTGATGGCTGGTTACTTTGGTATTAACCCCCCAGGATTTGTCGCCGCCGTGGTCGCCATTGCCTTTGGTTTAGCTGCCTCTTCATTATTCCCAGCTATTACAATGGGTATTTTCTCTAGAAAAATGAATAAAGAAGGTGCAATAGCCGGCATGCTTGCAGGTTTGTTATTTACAACAGTTTATATTGTTTATTTCAAATTTATAAACCCTGCTGGCAATATTCCTGAAAACTGGTTATTTGGTATTTCTCCAGAAGGTATTGGTTTAATGGGAATGGTAGTTAACTTTATTGTTGCAATCATTGTTTGTAAGGTTACTGCGACCATACCACAATCGGTTGTTGATATGGTTGAGTCCATCCGCTTCCCTAAAGGAGCTGGTGGAGCACAAGATCATTAATAACTATTAACTGTCATAGTGAGTTTCCTCTATTTTACGAGGAAACTCACTTTACGCTTAACCTTAGAGGCCACTCTTTAATGGATAGCACTGAACTAAAACCCATCAGCAACTTCATCAAAACACTTCCTCCCTTTGACCAGCTCTCTGATCAGCTTATTGAGCAATGCTGTCAATCCCTTACTGTTATCTACTATGGTAAAAATGAATTACTGGTTCACGTAGATACCAATGAGCCACAGCTTTATATCGTGCGTAGTGGCGCATTTGAAGTAACAACAGAAAAGGGAGATCTTATCGACAGGATTAGTGATGGGCAATATTTTGGTTTTAGTGGCATGCTATCGGGTGAAAAAGTAGTCAACAAGGTACATATTTTAGAAGATGGATTAATATACCAACTGCCCTTAAATAGCTTTAATAAACTACGTGCAGCGAGTCAAAGTTTCGACCGATTTTTCAATCAAGCCTTTGCAAAACGTTTACGTAGCCAAGGAGAATTAAAAAGTAATAAAATCAACACAAGCCGTATCAGCTCACTAATTTCAGAAAATATGATCAGCCTAAACAGCAATGCGACTATTCGCCAAGCGGCCGAGTTAATGTCAGAAAAACGCGTTTCATCCCTCATTATTATAGATAATCAACAACTTGTAGGTATATTAACCGATCGTGATCTACGTAATCGTGTACTTGCTAAGGGACTAACAGGCGAGATACAGATTAAAGAGATCATGACCGCTTCACCAATTACCGCCAATAAAAACGCACTTATTTTTGAAGCGATGTTACTAATGAGTGAAAAAAATATTCACCATCTTCCCATTGTTGAACATGATCAGCCCATCGCAATGTTGACTAGTACCGATATTATGCGTAGTCAAAGCTCACAACCATTGTTATTAATTGGGCAAATAGATCGACAAAATAGTATTGAAAATTTAGTCGCTGTTAGTAAACAACTGCCTTTATTATTGCAAAACCTAATAAGTAGTGATGCAAAAGCACAAGAGATTGGACGCATTCTAACTTTAGCCACCGATGCACTTACTAGACGCTTACTTTTACTCGCAGAGCAACAACTCGGTAAAGCACCAATGAAATTTTGTTGGTTAGCTTTTGGCTCTCAAGCAAGGCAAGATCAAGCAGCAGGTGCAGACCAAGACAACGCCTTATTGCTTGAAAAAGAAACCGATGTAGATAGTGAACAATATTTCCAGAAGCTGGCAAATATCGTCTGCCATGGGCTTGATCAATGTGGCTTTCCCTATTGCCCTGGCGATATTATGGCTAAAAACCCTAAGTGGCAATGCTCGCTAACACAGTGGCAGAAACAGTTTAATGAATGGATCAATACCCCTCAACCACGTGCACTTCTCAATGCGACAATATTTTTTGATATGCGCTGTATTTATGGTGATGATTTTTTATTCAATACACTACAAAGTAGCGTGTTAGCTCAGACAAAGAATAATGATATTTTTCTTGCTGCATTAACCCATAATGCAACGCAGCAACTCCCCCCTCTTGGCTTTTTTAAAAACTTTGTTATTGAACGTGATGGGAGCGAAGTTAAAGGCATAGATTTAAAACATAAAGGGTTGGCGCTAATTAACGATATTGCCAGAGTTCATGCTTTAGCCAACGGAATAAAAGCGGTGAATACAAGAGAGCGCTTAAATCAACTACTTCGTTTAAGGGGAATTAATCCGCAAGATATTTATAACTTATTAGATGCAGCAGAGTTTATTGCCCATAAGAGATTAGTAAATCAAGGTCAGCAATATGAACAAGGTACTCCTCTTTCAAACTATCTTCTCCCAAACACCCTAACATCATTAGCTCGACATCATTTAAAAGATGCTTTTAAAGTTGTTCACGATAGTCAAACAGGCATCAAACTGAAATTTTTAAGGCAATATTAATGTTGCGAAATTGGTTCATTAAAGCTTACCTACATTACAAAACTCGTGCTTGTGAAGATGCGCAAATTCGCACTTATCATAAAGCCCTCCTTCCCCTGCTTAATTTAAATCTAAAAACAGCACCACTGCTGGCATTAGATTTAGAGATGACAGGCATTAATCCTAAAGTAGATCAAATCATCAGTATTGGCCTTATCCCCATAATAAATGGTCAAATTACGCTTAATCAAGGCAAACATAAACTTATAAAGATAGAAGGAAGCGTAGGTCAAAGTGCCACGATACATGGCTTAGTCGATGCCGATTTAAAACAAGCTATCACGATAGAAGAGGCAATGAAGTGGTTGCTTAAAGAGATTACAGGTTATGTGTTAGTTGCTCATCACGCACCGTTAGATATGCGCTTTATTGAACAAGCATTGCTTAAACAAAGTGAACCATCAAACAAAAAAAAATGCCGACTATATGCAATCGACACATTACATATAGAACACCGCCGATTATTGCGTAAACAAACGACAATCAAAGAGGGCGAACTAAGACTAGCAAACTGCCGAAGTCGTTACAATTTACCCAATTATGATGCTCATAACGCACTCGTCGATGCCCTTTCCTGTGCGGAGCTGTTAATGGCACAAACGAATCGAATGGGAGGGGCCGAGACGATAAAAGTCTCTGAGTTGATACGTTAGTGGCTTAGGTTCTCTTCTGCAAACCACACAACAAAAAAATTAATCAGAACCAAACAGATCGCGCGTATAAACTTTATCTGCGACATCGAGTAACTCAGGAGCCATTCGATTTGAAACAATCACATCAGCTTCCGCTTTGAAGGCCTCTAAATCCTTAATCACACGCGAATGGAAAAATTCATCTTCATTAAAGACCGGCTCAAAAATAATCACTTCAATACCTTTCGCCTTAATACGCTTCATAATACCTTGAATACTCGAAGCCCTAAAGTTATCGGATCCAGATTTCATAATTAAACGGTAGATACCTACTTTTTTAGGATTACGCTTCAAGATTGAATCGGCAATAAAATCTTTACGTGTACTGTTCGCATCAACAATCGCACCAATAATACTATTAGGTACATCTTGGTAATTAGCACGAAGTTGTTTGGTATCTTTAGGTAAACAATATCCACCGTAACCAAATGAGGGGTTGTTATAATGATTGCCAATACGCGGATCTAATCCCACCCCTTCAATGATCTGTTTAGCATCTAAACCGTGGGATTCAGCATAAGAATCTAACTCATTAAAATAAGCAACGCGCATTGCGAGGTAGGTATTAGAAAAAAGCTTTACCGCTTCAGCTTCGGTAGAATTAGTGAATAAAATATCGATACTTTCTTTCAAGGCACCTTCAGCTAATAAGTTAGCAAAGACAGTCGCACGTTCACTTTGTTCGCCAACAATTATACGAGAGGGATGTAAATTATCGTATAAAGCACGCCCTTCACGCAAAAACTCAGGAGAGAAAATAATTTTTTCGCAAGCAAATTTTTCACAAGCCATTTTTGTATAACCAACCGGTACCGTAGACTTTATTACCATCACTGCATTAGGATTGAGCGCAATTACATCTTGAATTACAGCCTCAACAGAATCGGTATTAAAATAGTTAGTGTTTACATCATAATCAGTAGGTGTAGCGATAATTACATAATCTGCACCTTCATAAGCTAAACTTTTATCCATTGTTGCAAAAAGATTTAATGTTTTATTCGCTAAAAAGTCTTCGATTTCACTATCAACAATAGGGGATTTTTTATTATTTATTAAATCGACCTTCTCTGGAATTAGATCAATGGCGACTACTTGATTGTTTTGTGCAAGTAATACCGCATTTGAAAGGCCTACATAGCCGGTTCCTGCAATCGCTATTTTCATAAAATTTTATCACTCTTATATTTAATATTATTCTTTGCTTTCCATACCAGATCACCAATCTCATCTGTTGGATTAAAACCAGCTGGCACAGAGAGTAAGATCTCACGAATCTTTTCATGATCAAAACAGTCACAAGCTACATCTAAACGATCTAAAATCAACTTATATTCAGAATAGGGTAAGAAACTCTCATTAGCGCACATAATACGCTCATGCTCGCTTCCCATGACATTGTCACCGATGAGCAATTCTTCAAAGAGTTTTTCTCCAGGCCTTAAGCCAGTATATTTTATCTCGATATCACCATAGGGGTTTTCTGCTGATTTTACCTCTAGCCCCGAGAGTTTAATCAAATTAACCGCTAAATCTACAATACGTACCGGCTCGCCCATGTCCAACACAAATACATCACCACCTTTACCCATTGCACCAGCTTGGATAACGAGACCAGCAGCTTCAGGAATGGTCATAAAGTAACGAATAATATCAGGGTGAGTGATCGTCACATGATCACCTTCTGAAATTTGACGCTTAAACAGGGGAATAACAGATCCAGAAGAGCCTAATACATTACCAAAACGCACCATACAAAAACGTGTATTGTGATCTTCAGCGGCAAGCGACTGCAGTGATAGCTCAGCCATGCGCTTAGTCGTTCCCATTACATTTGTAGGGCGAACAGCTTTATCTGTTGAAATAAGCACAAATGATTCCACTTGTGCTTCGATGGCAGCCAATGCTGTAAAATAAGTACCAAAAACATTATTACGCACCCCTTCAACAACGTTATATTCCACTAACGGAACATGTTTGTAGGCAGCTGCATGGTAAAGCGTCTGAACCTTAAAGCTTTTTAAGATAGCAGAAAGACGATTTTGTCTCTGCACAGAGCCTAATAATGGCACTATCTCTACATCGAGTTGTTGTAAGCTATCAATGCCACTAAGCTCTTTTTCTATTTGATAAAGTGCGTATTCTGATAATTCAAATAAAATAAGTGTTTTTGGCTGCTGCAAAAGAATCTGCCTACATAACTCTGAGCCAATAGATCCACCAGCACCAGTCACCATAACAACTTTATTTTTTATATTAGCGCCCAACAATTCAGGTTTAGCAGGTATAGCATCTCGCCCTAATAAATCTTCAATAGGTACATCACGAAGTTGATCTATCGTTGCAGTACCGTTTAATAACTCCTCAAAACGGGGAATCGATAATACTTCAACGGGTAATTCAACTAAAGAGTCAATAATACTTTTGCGTGCTCCTCTTTGGACACTTGGCATAGCTAATAATATCTTTCCCACCCTTTTATGCTTAATTAATGATTCAAGGTCATTATTAGCATAAACGGTTAAACCATTAACCACTGTTTTAAGCAGTTTCTTCTCGTCATCGACAAATGCAACAGGATGCAATTCATCACCTTGTCGCAACAAGTTAAGTAATTGACGCCCTGAATCTCCAGCACCATAAATAACAACTCTTTCTTTCTTACGGCTTTTTTGTTTAGAAACTGAAACTCTAACTAATAAGCGCGCTCCTCCACTTAATAGCAGCAAGAAAGTACAATAAATAATAGGAATAGAGCGTGGAATAAACAGATCAGTGAAATATCCCAGCATCACTAGAAAAACTGAAGAAGCTAAGCAACTTAATACAATGGTAAATAGAGCGTGAACACTTAGGTAGCGCAATACCGCACGATAAAGTCCTACGCGAGCAAAAAGAAACAGTGTGCTTAAAGCAAGGAGCAACAATGCATGGGTATATTCTGGCTCTTTTAAAAGGGTTAAATCGCCTAAACGTGTATAAAATGCCCCAATAAAAGCGAGCGAAATAAATAAAAAATCGGCAGTAATACTGATTAAACGTTTGTATAAGCGTGAAATAGAAAAAAAGTAATTCATTTAAAATTTAATCCAGAAAATTTAAAAAGCCTTGCTAATTTGCAAGGCCTTTAGAATATCATAAAAGTCATTCAGAAAGTTGTTTAACCAACACGATCACCAGATCCACTGCCCGTTGCAGTTTGTACAATATAAGTAAAATAGTTTTTTAAGGTCAACGTTTCGATCATTTTCTGGTCGGTTTCCGCTAACAACTTTGGCGTGGACATATCAATGGTATTCACTTGAGCAAGCCCAGTAATACCTGGCAACACATCATAAACACATCGACTGTCACGCTCGTTAATTAACTCTTCTTGGTTAAATAAATTTGGGCGAGGCCCTACAAAACTCATTTCACCTTTTAACACGTTGATTAACTGTGGTAATTCATCAATTTTAGTTTTACGTAAAATCCCACCTAGTTTAGTAATAGAAGCAGTACTTGCTAAATGACTCGCGACTGATTTTGTATCAACCGACATGGTGCGAAATTTAATAAGATTAAATGGCTTCTTATTTTTGCCAACTCTTTGTTGAATAAAAACGGGAGAGCCAGTATCAAAGTAACCAAAAATAGTCACGATTAATAAGATTGGAAAGGTAACGATAAGGCCGAAAAAGGCCATTAAAAAATCTAAAACTCTAATTATAAAGTGGTTCATAAATATCTTACTGCTTATTTGTTGTTAAACAACTAAATGTATCTGCCATAGTAAATGGTGGTTTCCAGCCTAAAAGCTCTCTAGCTTTACTGGAATCGACCTGCAGGTCTCCAGTTAATTGTTCAATCTGCTCTTTTTTGCCTGAAACTTTGCCCAATAAAGAAAAAACAAAACTCGGAACAGGAAGCTGAATCAAAGGTTTTTCTAAACCTTTAGCAATACCATTAGTAAACTCTTTGATAGAAACATCCACACCATCTGAAATACAGAATATCTCATTTTTAGCTTTCGGGTGTTCAATACACACTGAAATAAAGTCTGCTAAATTATCGACCGAGATAAAACTACGCTTATTATCACACAAAGCAAAAGGTAACATTGGCACTTTGTTAACTAAGTTAACTAATTTACGAAAATTCCCTGGCGCGTTTTTTCCATAGACAAGGACAGGCCGAATCACAACAACTTCCATGTTACTTTTAGATGCTATATCTAACAGTCTTTGCTCTGCAATATATTTTGATTTGGCATAACTAGACTGAGGAGCCGGTATAGAATCTTCAGAAAAAACTTCATTTCCTATAGTTTTATTACCAATAACACCTATTGAACTAACAAATATGAAACGTTTTACTCCCCCTCTCTCTGCCTCACTTGCCAAATGAATAGTTCCATTCGTATTTACATCGGCATACTTACTATCTGTATAAGAGTTAGAGTGAGCTAAGCCAGCTAAATGAATGACAACATCCACATCGTTAAATGCCCCAGACCAGTCTGTATTATCATTAACTGAATTAATATGGAAAGTATCTAATGAATTACGTCCATTCATTGCTCTTAGAACCTTCCTAAATTTTTTATCAGGATACCTGTTTAATAGAGCTGTTCCTATAAAACCCGAGGCACCTGTAATTAATATTTTCATTTATATTTATACCAAACTACATTAACAAAATATTTAATACTAAGGCACAGACTTTTAAACACGCCAATACCTTCTTCATTTCGGTAAATGTTCCAAAAGAAAGAGACTAACTTACTTTTATTAGAAGAGACAGAACCATCTAGCCTTCTATAAGAACAAAGCTTTTCATCCAGAGCATATATATACTGGCATTTTTTAATTAATTTTAGCCAAAGTGCAAAATCTTCATGACCACAAATAGGAAATTTTTGCTGACCTAATAACTCCTTTGTTACCATAGCAGTTAAGCATCCAACAGAGTTATTAGTTAGCAACTGACTGTAGTTTACAATTGCTGGAGGAGAGTATGAGGAAACTATAACCCCGTCATCATTAATAATATTATATGCAGTACACGAAAACATAATATCATTATCACTCATAAATTTGACTTGCTTGCTTAACTTATCCTTTTCCCACAGATCATCGGCATCTAAGAATGCTATATACTCCCCATTGGCTAAACTTAGAGCTACATTCCTCGGAAGTGCGGGGCTACCGGAGTTTGTATCTAAAGTTATACAGCTAATCCTTGGGTCATTAAACGTTTGAATAGTTTCAACGGTGTTATCAGTTGAGTGATCATCTACAATTATTAACTCCCAACTTGGATAACTTTGAATTAGAACGGATCTAATTGAATCAGATATACTCAAACTAGCATTGTAAGAAGGCATGATAATAGAAATTAGCTTCATAAAATATCCAATAAATTGCGAAATAAATGCTTCATACTACCAATATAACTTGGCTAGGCCATATAAACAGCACTAGTTTTACCGGCAAAATAGCTGTTCGACGAGCAATAACAGTAACCTAAAAAGTTACCACCTAAACACTCATTAACGACACGTACATTGGCCAATTAGCGACTATAAAAAAATCAATATTAACGAATCAACAACCTTAATGCATATTCAATTTGTTTAGAAAAAGGCAACTTATATATAATACCTTTCAGCACAGTCGTGAATATTAATAAGCGGTTATATTTATTAAAATACTCTAGCTGAATAGACTTTAGTTCTGTTATCCACACTGCTTGCCCATCTTTATTATTACTTATTCCCCCTTGCATAAAGTTTGATATATCTATATCAAAGCATTGAATACTTTCCTTTTTAACATATAAGTTACAGAAAAAATCGTAGTCTGCCAAAATCTTATATTTTTTAGAGTATAAGTTTCTTTTATGGTAACTTGTAGAAATAAAAGTAGATTGATGAGGGTAAGCTGGCCTATTTGCAATCTCTGACGTATGTGTAAGTTTTCTAACTCTTACCTTATTTGAGTTTATATCAGAAGATAGCAATGAGAATACGTTTGCCACAGCAGATAATTGAATTCTCGACAAGTCAGTCCCGGCGGAGTCTAAAAAAACATCACTTGAGTTCAAAAATAAAATATAATCTGAGCTTACGGAGGTCAAATTGATCCCTTTATTCATTGCATCGTATATTCCTTCATCAGATTCGCTAATACAGGTTATTGATGGCATTTCCAAGTTTTCAACAATACCTTCTAAAAACTGTTTTGTACCATCCGTTGAGCCACCATCGACAATAATATACTCAAGTTTACCAGTGTACTTTTTTGAAAAGTTAACAACGCTTTGGTATGTTTTTTTTATACCAATAAGATCATTGTAGGCAACGGTTATAATAGATAAGTACATTTTAATATTCCATTAATAATGGCAACCAAACGGAAGCACCAGGGCAACCATGATAGACAGTTTTAGTTCAATTTGAATATGATTTTAAAATTTTTTTTCTGTATATCTATTGAAATAAAATTTAAAAGAAAAAACAACATCAGCATATAATACTGAAAAGTAAATATGTAAGGCTGAAAAGCTGAAAAATAAAGAGCGAAGACATATAACTTAATAACCAACAATGTATTTTTTTTTAAAATAATCAGCAGTAATCCAATATGCAGAAAAACTGAAAAGAGAAATGTCACTGTTCCGAACGGTACGCCTAACGCAGGGAAAAAAAAGCTTAAGGACGTACCAAAAGCATTAAATGGGCCTGCTCCATTAAGGTATATTTCATTATTTCTTAAATACTCCGCAACCATTGTCTCGGGAGAACCATTCCCTAACACATTATATATCAAGCTCTCTACACCAGTAAACGGCCCCAAAGCGACGGGAAAATCTAAGTAGTGTGATATTAATGGAATTTGAATAACATGATAATTCAGTACCTGTTCCCACAAATAAACTATCGAATCAAGTAGCTCGACACCAAGCCTATTCGCGATAAGAAAGAATGAAAAAAACAGCAACAACATTATAACTAATATATTTTTATTTAATATTTTATTAGCTATAATATTATTTAGGATTAAGATAACAACAAATTGATAGATAGCAAACCGCCCACCAACAAGCACATTTGATATTAAAAATGCACATAACAATATTTTTTGCTGTTTCTCCTCTTTAGTTGTAATAATCATTAATACTAGCGATAGAGGAACAATAACCTTAGAAAAAAACGCTCCCAAATATGAAAAGCCAAAATAAACTGTGTTTACACCCTCAGCACTAAAATATTGAGCCCTAACTTTACCTAATTGAAAATCATACTTATAAGCAAGGATAAACTTCCCAACTATTACTACTAAGTAACATAAAATAACAAACCAATAAGTAGATTTCCCATACAAATTACCATAACCTGTATTTTCTACTTTACTGCTATGTGGGACAAAAACAAAAAAAAGAAAGAGTGATACAGCTATGGTAAAAAAGCTAATAACAAGCTCGCTATCTGCACCATGTAATACCCCGCCATAACTTATGAAAAACCATGGGAAAGATACTAATAATGACAGAAGAACACTACCGCTAAGCTTTATATTATTACATCGATATATCTTCATATGCTTTCGTATAAGTTAATGTATTTTCTTGCCACTACAGAACTATCAAATGATTTTAAAACCTTATTCCGAGCATTAATGCAAAGTTCATCATACTCATCATGTTCAAGCACCCACTCTATTCCTTTTGCTAAATCTGCGCTATCAAAAGGCTGAGCCAAATAGCCATTATTCTTATGTTCAATTAAATCTGCATTGCCACCAATATCAAAGGCAACAACAGGGGTTGAACAAGCTAGACTTTCCATTATTGCATTTGATAAATTCTCTTGTAGTGAGGGCACGACCATGACATCAACAGCACTGTACAAAGTAACCAAACTTACATCATCATGCAAATGCCCTAAGTAGTGTGTTTTAAATCCAAAATTTTGAGATTTTTTAGGTTCGCTACTGCCAAAAACAACAAGCTCGATATTTTGATTCGTTAACTTGTTTAAAGCCTCACTTAATTCTTTAAAACCTTTGTTTATATCGCCTGTAGCATTATTCGCGCCAAATAAAACTAAATATCCATTCGCTGGTAAAGACCAAAGCTCTCTTGCTTTATTTTTATCAAAAGGTTTAAAAGTCTCGGTGTTAATCGGGTTTGGTAAATTAATATGCTTGTAGTCTTTCAAAAGAGAGCTATTTTTCGAGCACTCGTTTAACCAACTGCTTAAACCTACAATAGTCATATTTGATATATTTGAAAAAGCTCTTTTTTTCCTATTCCAAACTTTTCGACTTAAATCATTTTCTTTATTACTTTTGAGAATCGGGCAATTACCACAATTGGTCTTATATCTTTTACAATTCCACATTATATGACAGCCACCAGTAAATGCCCAGTTGTCATGTAAAGACCAAATAATTGGAGCTTTTATTTTGGCTAAATCTTCAACTCTAATCATCCCCCCGGCAATCCAATGGAGATGAACAACATCAGGGTTCATATTATTTATTTCATCAACAATCCCACTAAAACCAAGCGCAGATGGGCTGAAGAGGGTCTTTACCCTATTTTTATAAAAAAGAACTGGTATTCCATCTATTGTTGGACGGATTTTAGCAATACCTTTATTAATTTTTCCGGGCTTAGCAACTACAGTCCAATCATCACTACTTTTATCTTGTACCAGCATTTGACTATCTACATTTTCAGATAATAGCGATTGATGTAAGCGATAGGCGGCTCGAGCAGCACCGCCTTGGATATCAGATGTATTCACAATTAAAACTTTCATGCTATCAAATTCCGACTTAAAACTACACGACTTAATTTGTTTATCACGCGGATAATAAATGGCTTTTTCAGCCCCCGATAAAAACTCTTGATTAGAGTAACTGCCAATTCATTTTCTTCAATTTCAACTGGAAAATGAAAATCATTTGTTTTATTAAGAGGCAAACTATACGACTCGCTCTTACCGCAATGCACACCACTACCATCCAACCCGATATTATCAACAAATGTCTGTGTAGGATTCAAGCAAAAGCCATTATTTTTAAAAATAGTTGCATACCAATAAATCGCCCATGTATCAATTTTCTTATTTTTATTAGCCACGACTTGTGCCCAAAAATTTTCTGCACCATCAAGGTTAAATGACCTTCTGTCGGTTCGACTAAAATCACTGATAGCTTGCTCTGTATTCTTTTCAAAGCTACTCCAGCGATCAGACCAAGTAGCCCATCCCCAGCAATTCATGGTTCTCCATAAAAAAACATCTGCTAAACCTTTTTTTTCTATTGGATAATTCCATCCGCTAATATGCCAAACATCTTTTTGGTCAGAATAGAAATCTAATGCTGAATTCATAAACTTCAAGAAATAAGGACTGGTAACTAGATCATCTTCAAGAACAATTATTTTTCCATATACAGCTATTATTTCTGATACACCACCAATTATCGAGTTTGCTAAACCAATGTTTTTCTCTTTTTTTATAATTGTTACTTTTTTAAACCCTGAAACATTGGATATTAATTCATGAACCATATTAACTTGAGCATATGCGCTTTCATTTTTAGGGGCATCTGCATAGATAAATAATTCACTATCAGGCGCGAGGCTATTTTTCTGTAAAGCTTGTAATGTTTTTTGTGTATGTTCAGGGCGGTTGTAAACAAATAAAACTATGGGTGCCAAGTTATTCAAAATTTGAATCCTATATTTCTAAAAGGGAGTAACAGTGCATTACTTTGCAGTATGAATGTCACGCGTGATTTTTTATTTACAATGTTAAATAAGTATGAGGCAACAAGTTGCGCAACTAAAGTTGCCATCGCAGCGCCGTATATACCGTATTCTGGAATTAAAAGGATATTCAGTAACACATTCAGAGCGGCACCAGCTAAAGTTCGGTAGAATGAATATATTTGTAGCCCTTCAGCAATAAACCACTTGCTACTTGATACACCTAAAAAAACAAAAACTGCAGACCAAATATGGATCATCAATACACCGCCCGCTTCAATAAATTCTATTCCATAAAGTAGACGAATAATCCAATCGCTTAAAAATGTCATTGGGATTGCTATAAAAACAGCTATCCATGCCATTAAATCATAAAGTTTTTGCATGCGAGAATAATATAACTCCTTTGATACTTTTTTAGCATTAAGAATCGCTGGAAATAATGATGAGGATATAATCATTGGAATAAAATACCAAACTTCACTTAATCTAACTGCAGCAGCATATTGACCAACATCTGCACTACCCAGCATATTCTTGATCATTATTTGATCTACCTTCATATACATGGAAATAACTAATCCACTTAAAATCAGAGGCCAGCTATCTTTCAGTAAAGATTTCGCACAGTTTTTATCAATAGACCATGTGAAGATAGATAATTTATTTTGTAAGTAAAAATAGAGAAAACCACTTGCCAGAACGAAGCTATCGAAAATAATTACGTAAGCGAATGCAATTAACGGAGCGTTATTTACAATTAATATAACTTTAAATAATGAGGACAATAAAAGAGAAAAAACATTGCTATATACAACGTATTTACTTTGCACTACACTTTGAAAATAAAAATCAATAACGTTAAAACTTTGGAATACAGTGGCTGATGCTATTATAAAAATTAGTAAGTTAGTTTGGTACTCATCTGACTGAAAAAAAATAGAAAAAGCTAACAACGAGAGAACTAAAATAGCACCTACCAACTTAAGTATAAATGCAGTTCCTAAAAGTTTGTCTCTCTGACTTTTATCTTTCACCAACTCCCTTATAACAATACCATCAAGCCCTAACGTCGCGAATGCAGTAAAAAGAGCAACAAAACTTTGCGCATAACTGAATAGCCCAAATTGCTCAGGGCCTAAATATCGAGCAACCCAAATACCAACGAAAAGCCCGAGGGTCATCCTTAATATTTTCTCACCAAGTAGCCATGAAGTATTTTTTAAATACTTCATTACGCCTTGGTTACTTTTTAGATTGATTAGTTTTTTTACAACATTCACTTGAACAGAATCAACCTCGGAACTTATCTTGGTTATCAACAAACCATTGATAAGACATACCTAAACCATCTTCTAACGAAACAGAATATTTCCATCCAAGCGATTCCACTCTATTAACATTCATCAATTTACGAGGAGCACCATCAGGTTTAGATTCATCAAATTTAATTTCCCCTTCAAAGCCAACTACTTTCGCAACTGTTTCGACTAACTCTTTAATAGTGCAATCTACGCCTGTACCTACATTGATATGACTTAACATCGGTTGAGTATTTGCCTCATAAGTCGATTGTTCTAAATTCATTACATGGATAGAAGCAGCAGCCATATCATCGACATATAAAAACTCACGCTTAGGTTTACCGCTCCCCCATGCCATCACTTCTTTGTCGTTATTTAATTTAGCTTCGTGGAAACGACGCAACAATGCAGGTATAACATGGCTATTTTCAGGATGAAAATTATCATGAGCACCATAAAGGTTGGTTGGCATAACACTTCGATAATCTCGACTGTACTGACGGTTATAACTTTCACACAATTTAATGCCCGCTATTTTAGCAATGGCATAAGGCTCATTAGTTTCTTCTAGAGTACCCGTTAATAGTGCCGATTCCATCATTGGTTGACTAGCTAATTTCGGATAGATACATGAAGAGCCCAAAAATAATAGTTGTTGAACATCTGCTAAGTGTGCACTGTGAATAATATTGCACTGAATCATCAGATTTTCATAAATAAAATCAGCAGGGTAAGTATTGTTTGCCACTATCCCGCCAACCTTAGCAGCAGCTAAATAAACTTGCTCAATTCCTTCGCTCTCAAAAAAATCACACACAGCTTTTTGATTGGTTAAATCTAACTCGCAACGCTTACGTGTAATGATATTAGTATAACCATTGGCTTTAAGTTGGCGAACAATTGCAGCCCCCACCATGCCACGATGCCCTGCCACAAAAACCTTTGCATTTAACGCAGACATTTTATTATCCTTGATTTTCAATTGAGATTGCAACATCATGTCCGTGTGCTTTAAGTAATGCATGTTGCTTAGCTTTACTTAAATCATTTTTAACCATTTCTGAACACATCTCTTCAACGGTTATCTGTGGAACCCAGCCTAACTTTTCTTTTGCTTTTGTAGGGTCTCCAAGCAATGTCTCAACTTCAGCAGGTCGGAAATATCTAGGATCAACCTTAACAATCACATCTCCAACTTTAATTGCAGGAGCATTATCACCAATAACTGCAGTAACAGTAGCAATTTCGTTAATGCCCTCGCCAGAGAATACTAACTCAATGCCAGCTTCTTTAGCAGAAAGTGTTACAAACTCACGAACACTAATTTGCTTGCCAGTTGCAATTACAAAGTCATCTGCTTTGTCTTGTTGTAACATCATCCACTGCATACGAACATAGTCTTTTGCATGACCCCAGTCGCGTAATGCATCCATATTACCCAGGTATAAACACTTTTCTAACCCTTGAGAGATATTAGCAATAGCGCGTGTGATTTTACGGGTCACAAAGGTTTCACCACGGCGTGGTGATTCATGGTTAAATAAGATTCCGTTACAAGCGTACATGCCGTAAGATTCTCGGTAGTTAACTACAATCCAGTAGGCATACATTTTAGCGACAGCATAAGGTGAACGCGGGTGAAATGGTGTTGTTTCTTTTTGCGGGATCTCTTGCACTTCACCGTAAAGCTCAGAAGTAGAAGCTTGGTAGAATTTTGTTTTCTTTTCTAAACCTAAAAAGCGGATTGCCTCTAACAGACGTAACGTGCCCATTGCATCTACATCTGCTGTATATTCAGGGCATTCAAAAGAAACCGCTACGTGAGATTGCGCACCTAGGTTGTAAACTTCATCTGGTTGCACATCTTTAATAATGCGCGTTAAATTAGATGAATCGGTTAAGTCACCGTAGTGTAAGAAAAAATTTTGATTTTTTTCGTGGTTATCTTGATAGATATGGTCAACACGTTCAGTGTTTAAAGAAGATGCGCGGCGCTTGATACCATGAACTTCATAACCTTTTTCTAGTAGTAATTCAGCAAGGTATGAGCCATCTTGACCTGTAACACCTGTTATTAACGCAACTTTTTTATTTGACATGAGCTTTCCTAATAAATTTATTTTATTGAAACTTTCTCTTAACGAATTATATTAATACAACTAATATTTAGAGCTGAACCTGAAAGTCCAATTAGTTAATTGGTTAATTGGTTAATTAAATTTTTGTATATTTTGCAGTGCTTTCAAAACAATCTCATATGCTTGAGCATAGGTACAAGCTTCAGCATAACAACGTAACTCTGGCGCATTGCCAGATGGCCGAAGGTGAATAACGCTATTATCTGCTAATGTAACTCTTAAACCATCAGTTTGATCAACATTTTTAATCTCTAAATTTTCAAAGCCTAATTGTAACATTAATTTTGCAGGTTCCTGCTGTCCTTGAGCAATAATTGCTTGGCTTTTTTCTGTTGCAAAATTTTGGATACGGTCACTATGCGTAAAGCGCTGTGGTAAAGTATTTACTAACCTTGAAATAACGCCATCACCTGCGGCAACCAGTAACATAATAGCAGGAAGAATAGCATCGCGAGTCGGCAACCTTTTTAATGACTTACCACCCAAGTGCACATCACTACCGAGTATGAAGCCACCATTTGCCTCAAAGCCAGCTACTGAACTAAATTTTTTAGCTAAAGTAGCAAATTCAGCAATGACATAAGGTGAGCCAATTTTTGTTCTTTCAACATGCTTGAATTTCTGGCTTAATTCTACTGCTGTATTAGTACTAACAGGTACTGTTAATGCTTCTATATTTAATGCTTCGGCAGCTAACAAACCGAGAATATCTCCTCGCAACCAGTTTCCATTTTCATCCGATACTAATGGGCGGTCACCATCCCCATCTGTTGAGAATACTAAATCTAGGTTATGTTCTTTAGACCAATTTATTGCTTTTAGAGTATCTTCTTTTGAAACCGCTTCTGTATCAATAGGCACGAATTTATCGCTACGCTCTAGCGCAATTACTTCAGCACCTAGCGCTTCAAAGATTCGGCAATATAGATCGCGACCTGCACTAGAGTGTTCGTAAATACCGATACGTTTACCAGTTAACCAAGGCGAGTCAAACAGAGACGTGTAACGGTTAATATATTCTTCTGCGGCATAATTATTCGTAATTAGCTCAGGCAATTTATCTAATGCTATAAATTCAACCAGTGCATTAATAATCACTTGCTCATCAGCTTTGCTAATTTCACCATCTGGGCGGTAAAATTTAAGACCATTTCGATCAAAAGGAATATGACTGCCAGTTACCATGATGGCTGGCATAGCATATTCTTGAGCAACGTATGCCAAGGCAGGTGTTGGAACTACGCCGTAGTATACTGTTTCGATATCCAATTGTTTTAGTGCTTCAACACATGCTTGTGCCATGGCATAACTACTAGGACGGTTATCAATAGCGATAGCTACAGTTTCAAAATTGAAATTGTTTTTCATGCCAGCAATAAAAGCAACAGCAAACGCGGCACATACATCGGGACTGAACTCAGTGACTAAACCACGAGCACCACTTGTGCCAAATGCAACACCGCTTTCAGCAATGACTTTTGAACTTATTAAAGTTGAATTATTTAGCATTTTATTACCTTAGGCTCGTCCATAACGGTCTTCAAATCGAACTATATCGTCTTCACCTAGGTAACTACCTGTTTGAATTTCGATCATTTCCAGCGGAATCTTGCCTGGGTTTTCTAAGGCATGTATTGTTCCAAGAGGGATATAGGTTGATTCATTTTCTGTAACTAAAATAGTTTTGTCACCGTTAAGTACACTTGCGGTGCCAGAAACAACAATCCAATGCTCTGAGCGATGGTGATGTTTTTGAATTGATAGCTTTTCACCCGGTTTTACGGTAATGCGTTTAACTTGATCACGTTTACCCGTGTCAATTGAGTCGTATTTACCCCATGGTCGATAAACTTCGCGATGTAATTTCGCTTCAGTTCGCTCAGATGCATTTAAATGATTAACAACTCTTTTTACATCTTGAACCTTATCTTTATGCGCGACTAAAATGGCATCTTTAGTCTCGATAATGACTAGGTTATCAACACCGACCGTTGATACTAATTTGTTTTCTGCATAAATATAATTATTCGTAGAATCAACAGTGATCACATCACCATTAATTGCGTTTTTATTTTCATCTTTTACTGATACATCCCACAATGCAGAGAATGAACCAACATCACTCCAACCTGCATCCATCGGCACAACGACAACATCATCGCTTTTCTCCATTACCGCATAGTCAACAGAGTCATTTGGACAAGTTTCAAAGATAGCTTTATCGACACGTACAAACTCTTGGTCTTTTGATGGCGCTGCAATCGCGCGTTTACAGACATCTAACATCTCTGGTGCGAATTTTTCTAATTCTTCAAGGTAACGACTTGCTTTCAACAGGAACATACCACTGTTCCAATAGTACCCCCCCTCAGCTATGTAAGTTTCTGCTGTCATTAAATTTGGTTTTTCTACAAACTCGCTCACCGAGTAAGCATTACCATTTTGTTCACCAGATTTAATATATCCATAACCTGTTTCTGGTGCTGTAGGTACGATGCCAAATGTTACCAGCTGCCCACTTTGTGCAAATGGCAATGCATTTTGAACTGATTCTTGAAATGCACTTGTATTCTCAATAATATGATCAGCAGCAAGCACTAATAATATAGGATCTTCGCCCTCGGATACATTGTTAACTACTTGAAGCGCAGCAAGTGCGATAGCAGGTGCGGTATTTCTGCCAACCGGTTCAAGAATGATCCCCCCATGTTCATATCCGGCCAAACGCATTTGTTCAGCAGCAATAAAACGATGTTCTTCATTACAGATTAAAACCGGCGCAGTATGCTCAATATCAGCTAAACGAGCAACGGTTTGTTGCAACATTGATTGCTCACCGGTGACTGTTAAAAATTGCTTTGGATAAAGCTCACGTGAAAGTGGCCATAATCGACTACCGGTGCCGCCTGCCATAATAACGGGTAAAATCATATTGAATCCCTAATCTATTTTAAAAATTTACGACGAAGAACTGTCTGTTTAGCATACGGCTCAAAATACCAACGCGTATGCTTATGTACTTGCGGATGTTCAAGTAGTTGCTCTACACCAAACCAGTTGTAGTCATTATGTTGCTTCGTTGGTAATGCTAATAATTCGTCATCAATCGTCAAACGATAGCCAAGCGCTACGTAGTGTGTGCTGAAATCTTCACCTGTTAGATTATTTGTATAAAAATGGTCAAATGGACCGATTAGTTGCGCATCTAATATTGTAAACTCAGTGCCTAACTCATTTAAGGTTAAGCGTTTAAAAGCCTCAGCCATCGATTCATCTTTAAGAATGCGCCCACCAGGTACAAACCAATAACCTTGTGCAGGACGATTGTTGCGTTTACCTAGAAGTACCTCCCCCTTTTGGTTATAAACAACTAGATCTATCGATACGAGAGGGGTATTTTTTATGATAGATTTAAAGGTATCTAGTGGTAACATTGGGTGCACTCTCTTAAACGTTATATTAAATAAAAATGTGTGGTTATTCGTTTTTCTAGTTAGCTCAGCAAAGTCAGCAACACATATTTATTTTATTTTGAGACAACAGTTTTATCATCATTGTAAAGCCTAAGTATTAACTCACTTATTTAAAGCCCCTAAAAATATTTTAAATTCAACCACGCTACCGCCACTTGGTTTTATAAAAGCCAGTATCTAATTTCATAATTTTGAGCGCGTAATTTATCGTACTTTGACTAAAATTACCATGCTGACAGACTCTCTTTATATTTTATTTGCTTAAGATGAGTGGCGAGACTTTATTAACGATATCAGTAATAGTAATCACCATTAACCAAGTCCCAATACAATAACCCTTATATTTATCTGAATTTATAGAAACAACTAGTGAGTTTTTGGACTATCCCGTAACATATTGCATTGAAAATATATAGCTAGCAGACGATTAATGAGCAAACAATAGTTTATTGTGTATTATAAAAGTCGGGAAGAGGAACGTGCTTTTCAGCATTTACACAATCAGGGGATCACCTCTTTTTCCCAAAAATCAAAAAAAGAAGCTATTACGAGGAAAGAAAGTATTAGCTACAGAGGCTTTATTTCCTAGTTATCTATTTGTTCACCTTGAGCAAGATAATTGTAATTTTAATAGCTTACGCTCTACGCGTGGCGTGAATAGTTTTATCCGTTTTGGAGGGCAGATGGCAAAGCATCCGATGCGCTTGTTTCTGAATTATAGCAGATTTGCCATCGTCTGAATGAATTTGAGGCTGATACTAAATCGTTATTTGAAAAAGGCGATCAAGTCGAGATAACAGAAGGTGCATTTCAAGGCGCAAAAGGAATATTCACTTGCGAAAATGGATTATAGAGCTCAATGCTGTTACTCAACATACTTAACCAAGAGAAAAAATATCTTTTACTAATAAAACAATTAAAAAAATTAGAGGTCACCATGGTACTTCATCAATTCCAAAACCTACGTATTGCGCAAGCTTTCTCGGACTATTTATCACAGTTGCAAATATCTAATAGTATCGAACATGATAGTTTTCACTACCACGTAGTGTTAAATGACCTTACTCAAGTTGAGAGAGCGCAAGCCGAATTAGCGCTTTTTTTAGAAAACCCTAATCAAGAAAAATACTTGTCTGCTAGCTGGGAAACGGGAAATACTGACACTCCTCGCTCTGAACTTGCTTACGCAAACTCACACTTAGTGAGAAACTTTATTGACCATGCTGGTTGGCTAACGCTGTCTGTTTTTCTGTTTTGTGTGGTTATTTATGCGCTAAATACGCTTGGTATGTTCCAGCCGATGCAATCGGGATTGGCATTTTTTACTTATCAACCCTTTGATTATTCAGAAAGTTGGCGCTTTATTACCCCTGCTTTTTTACATTTTAGCGCACTACATATCGTCTTTAATTTACTTTGGTGGTGGCAACTTGCTGGTGTGGTTGAGAAGCAACAAGGTAAACAGCGCCTATTATTGCTTTTCCTGTTTAGCGCTATCGCCTCAAATCTTGCGCAATATTTTTTAGTCGGCCCCTATTTTGGTGGGCTAAGTGGTGTTGTTTATGGTTTGGTGGGTTACTGCTGGTTATTTGGCATGCTTAATAAAAACAGTATTGTAAATCTTCCCAACTCATATTTCGCATTTTTACTGGGCTGGTTAGCATTAGGATTTATCGATGTTTTACCAATGAATGTGGCCAACTATGCCCACTTAGTTGGATTGTTAGCAGGTTTATTGTTGGCTTTTGTGGTTTCTAAATTAAAATTATAATCTATTTATATACGGCCAAATTCCAGGCCGTATATAAACCCTAAAAGAGAAAATTACTGATATAAGTACTTGGTAAAGAGCACATCTTCTAATGGTTTTTTGCCAGTCTCGGTGTACAGCAATTGATTAACCTCTTCTAAGCAACGAGCACGTATCCCTTCTCGTTCGGTAATCGACTTTACCATTGCCTCATTTTGTTGGCCAAAAATAGCAATAATCTTATCTCTGATGAGAGGCTCATGCTCATCAATTAATGCGTAATTACTTTTTGATTTAACCATTAGCTCTACTGTTACTCGAACAAAACCGATACGTTTACCCGGTTTTATATAGTTGGTGATAATGTCTGGTTCGAGTGAGAAGTATTGATAATCATTTTGTACCGCCTCCCCCTCACCTGTAGCTTCTTCATCAGCTAATACAAATGATGAGTTGAACAACAAACAAAGCACACATAACAGCGCTCTTTTCCACATGGTCTTTTCCTTTAACTAATGTAATGGTGATACAATAGCAAACAATTACTTTTTTTTCCTGTTTGTAAAGGTTTTCATGCGTAATAACATTCTTCCCTTAGGTGCGTTAACACATTGGTTTTCCGAAACTAAACCGCCACACTGTGCAGATAATATTGCAACTTGGCTCTATGATCACAACTCACTGACCCAAAAACTAGAAACCCATTTTAAGAGCTTTTCAGTAGAGATAAAGCAACAGCTAAATGTAACACCAAATAAGTACTTATCTCCTCTTTTTAAACAGGAGGAAAAAATATTAGTACGCGAGGTTTTTTTACATTGTAATAATAAGCCCGTGGTACTCGCGCAGACAGAGATCCCTTTTTCTACACTCACCGAGCAACAGTTGGCATTAGCCGAGATTGGAGAGCAGTCACTGGGAACAATATTGTTTCAAGATCCAAGTATGCTTCGAGGACAAATTGAGGTTACAGAATTTGAAAAAGGCTCTTTTTTCCATCAATTAGTTAGCGATTTAGGTCAACCTGCAAATCATTCTTTATGGGCAAGGCGATCACTTTTCTATCTGCAAAATAAACCGCTATTAGTGAGTGAGCTTTTTTTACCGGCCTCTGGTATTTACAATGAATAAAAATAAATTAGTCGCCTATGCACAGTTAATGCGTATCGATAAACCTATTGGTACCTTATTACTTTTATGGCCAACTTTATGGGCATTATGGGTAGCAGCCAAAGGTATGCCCGATTTAAGTGTGCTAATTGTATTTATTGCCGGGGTTTTTATCATGCGAAGTGCCGGCTGTGTGATCAACGATTTTGCAGATAGGAAGGTAGATGGGTCTGTGACGCGCACTCAACACCGACCATTGCCTTCAGGCCGAGCAACCAGTCGCGAGGCTATCATCTTATTTGTTCTATTAGGGCTCAGCGCTTTGCTACTGGTATTAACGCAAAATTGGCTAACTATACAGCTCTCTGCAGTAGGGTTATTACTGGCCTTTTCATACCCGTTTATGAAACGTTTTACCCATTTACCGCAACTCGTTTTAGGAATGGCTTTTAGCTGGGCTATCCCAATGGCCTATGCAGCTCAATCTGGAGAGTTAGCACTAATTGTATGGTTACTGTTTATTATCAACCTACTTTGGACTGTTGCCTATGACACCATGTATGCAATGGTTGATCGTGATGATGATTTAAAAATAGGCATTAAATCGACCGCAATTTTATTTGGTAAAAATGACAAGTTGATCATTGGTTTATTGCAAATAACAACATTGCTATTACTGCTCTGGCTAGGGTTATCTGAGCAACTTGGGGTTTTCTATTATATTGGTTTATTGATCACCTTAGTGCTGTTTATTAAACAACAGATAGCGATTAAAGATCGTGACAAGCAAGCCTGTTTCAAGGCTTTTTTAGATAATAACCATGTTGGTTTTGTTATCTTTATGTCGTTATTTTTAAGTTATTTGTGAAGTAAAAAAATCACTCATGTAGTCGCTTTGAGTAATAACTGCGCGTAAACACCGTCATCCTCGAAGTGGGTGAGGATCTGCTTAGCTAATAGCTACGCACTGGGATTCCCGATAAAACAATTCGGGAATGACGTTTTATGTCAGGGTAATAGCCACACGCAAATATCGTCATCCTCGAAGTGGGTTATCGAGGATCTGTTTAGCAAATAGCTACGTACAAAGATTCCCGATAAAACAATTCGGGAATGACGTTTTATGTCAGGGTAATAGCCACACGCAAATATCGTCATCCTCGAAGTGGGTTATCGAGGATCTAATTACGCAAATAGCTACGCACTGGGATTCCCGATAAAACAATTCGGGAATGACGTTTTATGTCAGGGTAATAGCCACACGCAAATATCGTCATCCTCGAAGTGGGTTATCGAGGATCTAATTAGGCAAATAGCTACGCACTGGGATTCCCGATAAAACAATTCGGGAATGACAGTTATGAATAGGATAATTACTATACGCAAATATCGTCATCCTCGAAGTGGGTTATCGAGGATCTAATTACGCAAATAGCTACGCACTGGGATTCCCGATAAAACAATTCGGGAATGACAGTTATGAATAGGGGTAATAGCCACACGCAAATACCGTCATCCTCGAAGTAGGTTATCGAGGATCTGTTTAGCAAATAGCTACGTACAAAGATTCCCGATAAAACAACTCGGGAATGACGGCTATGAATAGGGGTAATAGCCACAAGCAAATATCGTCATCCTCGAAGTGAGTTATCGAGGATCTACTTGGGCTAATAGCTACGCACTGAGATTCCCGATAAAACAGCTCAGGAATGACTTTTTATGAGATAACAGCACCTCGAAATTATCGATAAAGCAATTGGGGATGACGGAATGACGTATAAAGGCTCTTTCGCAATTCAATAAATTATAGAGGATAGATCTTTCCATTCTGGATTTTGTTTATTTATTAAGTTTATTTTCCAAGCCCTATTCCAATGTTTTAACTGCTTTTCTCTGGTGATCGCATCGTACATAGTTTCGTGCATCTCGAAATAGATTAGATTTTTTAAGTAATATTTTTCGCTAAAACCTTTAGTAGTTCCAGCTTTATGTTGCGCAATACGTTGTCTTAAGTTGCTTGTCACACCAATGTACAACACTCCCTCTTTTTTGTTTGATAACATATATGTACATGGTTGTTTTTCTACCATCTACATCTCCTAGGCGCCATAAGTTCAGTTGATTAAGTTTAGCTGGTAAAACACTTTTAGCTTGAAGTAGTTTGTTAGCACACAGATTCCCGATAAAACAATTCGGGAATGACGTTATGATGTGGGGGGGAATAGTAGCACTTAAACACCGTCATCCTCGAAGTGGGTTATCGAGGATCTACTTGGGCTAATAGCTACGTACAAAGATTCCCGATAAAACAATTCGGGAATGACGTTATGATATGGGGGGGAATAGCAGCACGTAAATATCGTCATCCTCGAAGTGGGTTATCGAGGATCTACTTGGGCTAATAGCTATGCACAAAGATTCCCGATAAAAAAACTCGGGAATCAGGCTCTGTGCGCTAGCGACACACAGAGATTCCTAACCAAACAACTCGGAAATGACGCTCTGCTAGGGGGTAAATAACGACCCTAACAACCTGGGCCACACTCCATACATTGATTTATCATAGCTGTACCTAATTTCAGTTTGGCATTCAGATCGCGCAATGCAGTGCGGACACCTTCTTCGATAACAGGATGATAAAACGGCATATCGAGCATTTGTGAAATGGTCATACGGTTTTGGTGTGCCCAAGCTAATAAGTGCGCTAAATGCTCAGCTTGTGGCCCTATCATTTCAGCGCCTAATAACCGCCCAGTACCATGTTCAGCATAAATATGTAGTAACCCTTTATTTTTCAACATAACGCGGCTACGTCCTTGATCTTCAAAGGAAACAGTGCCCGTTTCGAAACAACCGCACTCCCCTAGTTTTTCAATGACCTGTTTACGACTCAAACCAACCATTGCTAGTTGTGGGTCAGTAAATACGGCAGCAATTGAGCTACGGCGTAGACCTGCACGAATATTGGGGTATACACCTGCATTGCTTCCCGCTATTTTTCCTTGGTCTGCAGCTTCATGTAAGAGAGGAATTTGATTGCTCGCATCACCTGCTATAAATATATTTTCGACTGATGTCTGCATAGTAAATGGGTCTGCAATAGGAACACCGCGATCATCAGTTTCAAGGTTGATAGCATCTAAACCTAAGTTATCAACATTCGGACGACGCCCTGTCGCCGCTAATACATATTCAACGCATTTAATTTGCTCAACACCTTGCTTGTCGATATATGTTATTTGTACTTGCCCGTCTTTTTGAATCATCTCTTTTACGTTGGCGTCAGCATCTAAATAGAATTCATCAGAGAAGGCTTTTTGAGCATAGGCCATCACGTCAGGATCAGTAAATGGACCAACCTGTCCTCCCATCCCGAACATTAAGACTTCGACACCTAAACGATGTAATGACTGCCCTAACTCTAATCCAATAACACCGGGACCAAATACTGCAATAGACTTCGGAAGATCAGTCCAATTAAAAACATCATCATTAATAATTAAGTTATCGCCAAGGTCATTCCAAACGGCTGGGTAACTAGGTCTCGACCCCGTTGCAATAACAATTCGTTTTGCATTCACTAAGGTATGATCATCTATTTGTAATTGAGTTTGAGTAACAAAAGTAGCTTTACCGATAAGCTTATCTTTTTCGTTAATACCGTCTACAGCCTCAACAACAAAGCCTACAAAACGATCGCGTTCATCGCGAATTCGTTGCATTACTTTTTTGCCGTCAATACGTACATCGCCATCAACAAACACACCGAAGGGTGCTGTATGTTGTGCACTATGAGCACTTTCTGCGGCAGCAATTAGTAACTTACTTGGCATACACCCAACACGCGCACAAGTCGTACCAAATACCCCACCTTCAATAAGTACAACCGATTCAGTATGCTCTTTGGCAGCACGATATGACGCTAAACCCGCAGTACCACCACCGATAACAGCTACATCAACATTTATTTCTTTCATTACTTTTCCTTACAAATCATCAGCTCTGATTAAAAAACTTAAAAATAAAGTGTAATTAATTAGATTTTGGCTATAAAAAAGCGCGTCTTTCAAGAAAGACACGCTTAAGCATGAATACGAGAGAAATTAACCTTTTACATATGCGATAACTGCGTCACTATCGCCGATATGTTTACCATCAACGAACAATTGTGGCACAGTCGTTTGTCCTGAAATTGCACGTAAACTTACTGATGTTGCATCTGTACCCAATACAATTTCTTCAAACGCAATATCATTTTCTTTAAGCGCTTGTTTAGCTTTTGCACAGAAAGGGCATCCCGGCTTAGTAAATAAAGAAACCGCTGCAGGCGCTTTTGCCGTTGGATTAATATAGTTAAGCATTGTATCAGCATCTGACACTTCAAACGGGTCGCCCGGCTGGTTTGGCTCTATAAACATTTTTTCAATCACGCCATCTTTAACTAGCATGCTGTAACGCCATGTACGCTTGCCAAAGCCAAGATCAGCTTTGTCTACTAACATTCCCATGCCTTCTGTGAACTCACCATTACCGTCTGGTACTACAGTGATTTTTTCAGCTTCTTGGTCAGCAAGCCATGCATTCATAACAAATGTGTCATTAACCGACAAACAAACAATCTCATCAACGCCATTCTTTTTCAATACACCAGCTAATTCATTGTAACGTGGTAAATGAGTTGAAGAGCAAGTTGGTGTAAACGCACCTGGTAATGCAAATACAACCACTGTTTTCCCTTTAAATAGTTCATCTGTTGTTACATTAACCCATTCATCTCCTTGACGAGTTGGAAAAGTAACTGTTGGGATGTTTTGACCTTCGATATTATTTAGCATGTTGTACTCCAATATTAAGATTAAAGTTAATAAGTGTAGATATTTTTTTAAAACAATCTCTGTTTCGATAGAAAGATTATCAAACAAAAAGTTAAATAGGTAAAGACGTTTAAATTTATCAACTCAATAGCTAAAAGCTATTGCAATACTGATTTTATTTCTAGTCATCACTCTTCAGCCAAAACTACCACAAAATAGGTAGTTTTAATTTGATCATAGATAAAAGTTAAATGCTCTTTTGTAGATACCTTTTAATCAAACAATGCTTTTAAGCTAGCTACCCCTTTGTCCGCCAATGCTTTTTTCTGTTCAACAGTTTTTTTACGCGCGCCACTATCCCATTCCAAATCATCTTGCGGTAATTCAAGCAAAAAGCGGCTTGGTGTAGGATTAATCGTTTCACCATATTGATTACGCTCCTTCGCTAAAATAAAAGTAAGCTCCTTTTGTGCGCGCGTAATGCCAACATAAGCCAATCTCCGTTCCTCTTCAACATTATCTTCATCAATACTGACTTGATGCGGTAAAATTCCCTCTTCCATCCCCACTAAATATACATAGGGGAACTCCAACCCTTTTGAAGCATGTAAAGTCATTAACTGCACCTGATCTAACTCTTCATCTTCTTCGTTCCGCGATAACATATCGCGCAGTGTTAATCGCGCGACGACCTGCTCTAATGTCATCGGCTCATCAAGTGAGTCTCCCTTAAGCATTTCTGTTACCCATTTAAATAACATCGACACATTTTTCATCTGCATTTCAGCGGCTTTAGGGCTAGGGCTACTTTCATACAGCCAATCTTCATAACCAATATCGCGGATCATATCGCGAACCACATCCACAGGCTCTTCACGCTTTAAGCGATCATTTAACTCGACAAGCCAACGCGTAAAGGATTGTACTGACTGCAACCCCTTACCATTTAGTGTCTGCTCTAAACCCAGTTCAAAGCTGGCTGCAAACATGCTGATATGACGCAGGTTTGCATAACTGCCCAGTTTTTCTCGGCTAACAGCACCAATGCCACGAGGAGGCTTATTAACAACGCGAATAAAGGCATTTTCATCATCATGATTCACCAATAGCTTTAGGTAAGCCATGATATCTTTGACCTCTGCACGGGCGAAAAAGGAGGTACCACCGCTAATTTTATAGGGGATGCGATTTTCCATCATCACTTTTTCTAATAGGCGACTTTGATGATTACCACGATATAACACTGCATAATCTTTAAAAGCACAACCATTCATGAACTTATGCCCAGAAATCTCCATGACCACACGTTCCGCTTCCTGTTGTTCATTCTTTGCCGTTAAAACTTTTAAAGGTTCGCCATAGGCAAGCTCGCTAAATAGACGCTTATCGAACTCATGCGGATTATTGGCAATCAATACGTTTGCTGATTTTAAAATTCGTTGGCTAGAGCGGTAGTTTTGCTCTAACTTAATCACTTTTAGTTGCGGGAAATCGTGTTGTAACATACTGAGGTTTTCTGGGCGTGCACCACGCCAAGAGTAGATTGACTGATCATCATCCCCTACGACAGTAAAGCGAGCGCGTTCGCCAACTAACGCTTTGATCAACTCATATTGGCTGGTATTGGTATCTTGGTATTCATCTACCAATAAGTAACGAATTTTATTTTGCCACCGTAATCTCACTTCCTCTTTATGGGAAAGCAATAAAGTCGGTAGCACAATCAAATCATCAAAATCCAAGGCGTTATAAGCCTTTAGCTGTCGTTGGTATAAATCGTAACTATGGGCGAAAATAATATCTCGCTCGCCCTTGGCTTGCTTGATCGCCTGTGGAGGGAGAATTAAAGCATTTTTCCAATTGGAAATTTGCGTCATTAACGCTTTAAGTAGGTCGGTATCTTCTTTTAATTGTTTTTCTGTTAGCTCTTTTAATAACGCGAGACTGTCTTGATCATCAAATAGTGTAAACCCTGCTTTCATTCCTAAGGTCTTCACTTCCCGTTTGATAATATCCAAACCTAATGAGTGGAATGTCGAGACCATTAATCCACGCGCTTCTTTTCTTCCTAGTGTTTGACTGACTCGCTCCTTCATCTCCCTAGCCGCTTTATTGGTAAAGGTTACCGCAGCAATGTTTTTTGCTAAGTAATCACAGTTTTGCACAAGGTGCGCAATTTTATTAGTGATAACACGCGTTTTACCACTGCCAGCTCCTGCTAATACTAAACAGGGACCAGAGATCATATTTACAGCAGCATCTTGCCCAGGATTGAGTTTCATTGTATTTCCAAAAAAGGGAGTGTGAACAGAGAATATTAAAACAAAAATGCTTAGGGCAGAAGCGCTAACTTCAAAACAAGTTCACTACAGAGATACAGTAAAAACAGAGTGAACCCAGTGCAAAACAGTTCACCGATAAAAAGCGAAAAACAGCTCACCACAGAGTCACAGAGAAAAAGAGAGAAAAACCTAGTTCAAAACAATCCGCAACGAAGAGGCTGGGAAAAAGGAAAGAGAGGAAATCTAGTTCAAAGCAATCTACAACGAAGAGATAGGGGCAAGGAAAGAGAGGAAGCCTAGTTCAAAACAATCTACAGCGAAGAGACAGGGGAAAGGGAAGGTAAGTGATAAATAGTATTTTCAAGGGGGGGATATCTGCAACAAAAACGCGAGATGGACAAAAGCCCTATCTCGCGTTTCAAATTAAATGTGCAGGCAAACATGCAGCACTTTTTATCTATTTAGTGAGTAAACAGATCGGCATTCCACCATAGGTGAGCCAAAATACTTGCAGCATAGCCTAATGCTATAACTGGCATCCACTTAAGGTGCGCACCAAAGGTATAAATACCACGTGCTTGGCCCATTAAAGCGACACCAGCAGCTGAGCCGATAGACAGCATACTACCACCGACACCAGCCGTTAATGTTACCAATAACCACTGACCTTCACTCATTGCAGGCTCCATGCTTAATACCGCGAACATAACCGGAATGTTATCCACGATAGCAGATAAAATACCTACCAGTACGTTTGCCCAAGTAATAAATGCGGGATCAGCATACATGGCATGTGACACCATACCTAGGTAACCAATGAAACCAAGACCACCGACACAAACTACAACGCCGTAGAAGAATAACAGTGTATCCCACTCTGCTTTCGCTACTTTACCGAAAATATCGAAGGGAGCGCCATTACCTAAATTACGTAAACGTTCATGTTCTTTAACATCTTTAGTTCTAGCGATCGCTTTATCATAACGTTTTTTATGCGTTTTACGCAGGTAGAATGCAAAGAACTGTAATAAACCAAGACCTGTCATCATACCTAATACTGGAGGCATTCCTAAGAAAGAGTGTCCCATTACAGCAAAGAAAATAGTCACTAAAAATAGGCCAACAATGCGTAAAGCACCCGGCTTCATGATCACAACTTCACCATCGCCCTTAGCAACTTCACTCGAGATAAAGAAATTCATAATAATGGCTGGCACTAAATAGTTTACCGCAGATGGAACGATTAGCTGGAAGAAATCAGCAAAAGGCACCATTCCTTTTTGCCAAACCATTAACGTTGTAATATCACCGAATGGACTAAATGCACCACCTGCATTGGCAGCAACAACAATGTTGATACAAGCAATCGCTATGAATTTATGATTGCTTCCGCCTACTTTCATGACGATTGCACACATTAGTAGTGCCGTTGTTAAGTTATCAGCGATAGGTGAGATAAAGAAGGCTAATATACCCGTTAGCCAAAAAATGTTACGCAACGTAAAGCCTTTATTTACCATCCAAGCACGCAAAGAATCAAATAACTGTCGCTCTTCCATTGCATTAATATATGTCATTGCTACTAATAGGAAGAAAAATAGCTCCGCATACTCTAATAAATTATGGCGGAAGGCAACCTCTGCTTCATGGCTCATACCATTCTGAGTGTAATAGAAACCTATCATTGCCCAGATAATACCGGCAGCCACCAAGACTGGCTTAGATTTACGTAAATGAATCACGTCTTCTAGCATTACTAAACAATATGCGATACCAAAAACAAGCAAAGCGGCATAGCCAATACCATGAGAAGTCAAATCCATTGCCCCTCCGTTACTTGCAAGTAACGTTGGCGAGAAAAAAACAGCAATAAGTGTTAAGAGCACACCTAAGGGTTTATAATTTTGTAACATTTTGTTCTTCCTTAAAGAAAATGAGTAATGTGAGTAAAATAGGTTAATAAATTTTGCGCGATTTTAGCATACAGGTATAACGAAAAACAGCAGGAAAAGAGGGGGAATAGATAAACTTAAAGGAGACTTGATTAAGGGCAGAAAATACAGCAACTTTATAATATAAAAATATTAGAGTTTATAAAGTTGCATTAATTTTTGGGGTTACTTCAGCAATAGAAAGAACAAAAGAAAACCACTTTAATTAGTGAAAAGCGCATTTAAATATCGCCCAGGAATCATCGTTTCTAATGTGGGTTTGTCATCATTACTTGATTGTAAAAGAAAAAGCACACCATCTTGCTGACCATTGATCAATAAGTCCGTTGCAATAGGAAAAGATAGGCTTTGTTTCATTAGGCAACTATCTTCAGCACAACTTTTACTGGAAGATACAGTATTCACTTCTATTAAAGTATCGTTAATGGTGACTAAATCGTAATGGCTCAGTGACTGTTGTGCATCAGTTTTAGGGGCATTATATTCAATTTCAAAATTCACTGTTGATGCTACCGAGCTATCATTGCCGACATTTGCAACGACATCTAGAGCAGACACACTTAGCGCTAGATTATTCTCTAACAGATCAATAGGGACGATCTGTTTACCAACAATCTGTGTATTCATATCAGAGCTATTTTTTTGTATAACAACGTCATCAACATAATTAGTTGAAACGTAATTTGATGAACAGCCAGCTAACAAAACAACTGAGCCTAACATTGAGAGAGCTTTAAACATGATAATTCCATTTAGAAAGTAAAAGATAACTAAGAGATTAGCTATAAATAAATGATAAAGCCATTTCAATACAGAGAAATGGCTTATAGTATGAAGTAATTAACGCTATGACAAAGAGTTAATAGATTCGTAAATGGGAGGGTTTACTGCGCCAATATCCAAGTTAATAATTCAGCTTTCTGATCTGTGCTCGCCTTCTCATACCAATATTCAAGCATTGGAAGAATTTTGCCTTCACCATTTAACTCAGAAGTGATCATTTTTCTGTTTTTAAACGCCCAATTAGTAAATTGTTCTTTTTCTGCAACCGATGCTTTAGCAAATAGATCTTGGCTCATTTTAACTGGCGAAACAGCCACTTTAGCTACGTCTTGTTTTGTTGTTGTAGTGGCAACAGCTGCAACAGCTATTTCTGCACCATTACTTAATTCATTTTGTGCTTTTAATTCTGCTGCGTAATCTCGCGTAATACCGACTCCACGCTCTAAAATTGACTGCTCGATTTGAAATTGTTCGCCATCTTTTGTAGCAACTAGCACAGGGTTTTTATCGAAACCTTTTATCTCTTCACGGCGAATGAAAGTTCTTGTTGGTGAAAGAACTAAATCTGCATCATTTGCATTAAAAGTAACGATGACAGGTTCTGATTTAAATTTTTCTTTTTCACCCTGCTTAATAATCAGTTTAGAAACACGAACTACAATCTGCTGTTGCCCATTTTCAAGGGTGAATTCGTTATCTCCAAATATGGTAAAGCCTACATTTTTGTTATTTATAACTAATGCTTCTAAATCTTGATGTAGTGAAACTTTAACACTTGCTTGGACCGAAAATGTGCAAACAGTTAATATTGATACAAGTAATTTATTCTTCCAGCCCATAATTTCCTCTCAAAAAAAAAGCACCTAAATTAGGTGCTTAATAAGTTTACATATTCTAATTTGTGATTAGAAGTAGTATTCAGCACCTAACAGGAAGTTAGTAGCTTTAGTACCGCCATTATTCATGTCGTAGTTACGAACATCGAAGTATAGGTAAGTACTTGGTAATAGGTAACCTAGACGACCAGTAATAGCTTGGTCACCGTCATCAGTACCGTTATCAGATTCGAATGTAGCCGCGTAACCTGCTTTAAGTACTACTTTACCGCCAAATACGTATTGTGCAGTTGTAGATACAGCGCCTTGTGAGTTATCGCCTTTATCCATTTGCTTGTATGCAGCAGTGAATGTGAATGCATCAACGTATACACCAGCACCTACGATTGCGTAGTTGTTGCCGTCAATTTTTGAAATAGGTTGGTTAGCACCACCAGCAGCATTCCATACAGTCCATGCTGGGTTTACTTTGATTAGACCAGTGTCTGAATCAACAACGTACTTTTCTGGCTCTTCAACTGCAGCACCATCGTAATCGCCTTGACCGTAGTAACCAGCGTGTAGGTTAAGCATTGGAATTGGAGAGTAAGATACAGCAGCACTGTATACTACTTGATCAACACTTTTTTCCATGTTGCTTAAAGTAGCAGAAACGTTAACACCGCCCCAGCTTGCTGAATCAAAACGTAATGTGTTATCAGCACGATCTTGGTAACCAGCACCGATATCGTTGTTCCAATCGAAAACGTTACCTAGACCTGGGTTAGAGTGTGGCCAATCTACTAAGTTGTAAGCAGCTACTAGCTGACGACCAAATTTGATTGAACCAACACCGTCAAAATCAAGACCGATGTAAGTATCACGAGCACCTAGCTGACCTGATTTAGCGCCATTGTCAGCGTTACCGCCTTCAATTTGCCATACGAAGTTTGGAGCGAAGTTTTCAAATTCAACAACACCACGGAAACCTACACGAGATTCCATAACAGCAGATAGAGTTGCATCATCGCCGTCAAAGTTAGTTTGATGTAAAAAACCAGCAGCTTGACCGTAGATTTGGAATGCATCACCAGCTAGTTGAACTGCAGCGTTAGCGCCCATAGTTGCAGTTGCAAGAGCAGCTGCTACAAGAGTTTTTTTAAACATAATAATATTCCTTTAAATAAACATAATTGTTTATTGGCTTCCATAATCCATAAATCCATGTCCATGAAGCCAAATTTTATTGTTATAACCTTTTTAATTTTTCATTCGCACATCATGTACAAGTGAAAAAATTTAACTAAGAAGCGAACCATTTCTTCTTAGCTTCGACAGACCAAGTAATCAATCTCAACCTGTCTGTTGAAACTGATACTACCTTCGTGGTGCAAATTATCAAATGAATTTAGCATCTGACAGCTCAAACAAAGAGATCGATCACAATATATTATCAAATGATTTTTTTAACCTTTAAAAACAAAGACTTGCAAATATACAGTGTGTTTTTACGAGATTTTAAGTGCTTGAGATCAAATTTATAGGAACTTTTGTGAACTAGATCGCTCAAAATCAAATGTGTCAATGACATAAACTTTATTTTTGAAGTGAATTAATATTTTTAACCACTTTGTTAAAAATATTTACAGCTAAACTGACACTTCATATCAAACGATAATATTGGTTTCAGTTTAGCTTTATAAGTTATTTCATATACTGCATAGCCCAAACTCTAAATGATTTTTGTTCACTCATAGTTGCTTCTTGATACCAATAATAAAGTCTATCTAGCTCTTTACTACCCTCAATCACAGGCAACTCTGCTTTGCTACTTTTAATCGCCCATGTAGAAAATGCAATTTGCTCTTCACTACTAAGTTTATTAAACCAATACTGACTCATCTCGACCGCTTTATTCATTTCTTCTGTCACTATTACAGCTTCATCAGTCGTAACTTTTTCGGTTTTATTTTCAATTTCAAAGCGTTTAAATAGCCCTTCTATATAGTTGGCAGGAATTTTGAAAATAAAGTCAGTGCTCGTTTCTTCTTTATTGATAGCAAATATTAAACCTTCATTACGCGCAGCATTTAAAAGTTCAGTTTCGATTTCAATTACTAAATATTGCGTGACAGAGCATTGATCATCACACTGCCTAACAGTTTCTTTACGCTGTTTAGTCTTGTGGTTATCACCATCAACTCTAGAAAATTGATAGCGTTGATAGTTTTCTAGAAATTGAAGATTAAGAAACAATCTTGATGTTTGATCTTCCCCAACTTTTAAAAATAGGGTTACATCAACATTCATGACTAATAATCCATTTTTTTCAGTCAGGTTGATTGGACGAATTTTTTCACCGACAATCTCGGTAAAGTTATAACCTTTACTCAATTTTGCAGTTGATGCGAACTGTTCGCTACTTACACCCTCAGGGTTTGTAGCGCAGGCTGATAAAAACAGCGTAGCGCTTAAGAACATTATTTTTTTGAGCATCTTTAGATCTCCTTTTTGTTCAACTAAAAAAAACGCCAGCATAAGCTGGCGTCCTATAAAAAACAAATACAATCTACTGTTTAGAAACCGTATTCAAGACCAACACGTAATACTAAATCAGTATCCGCATCAGGGCCATTAACCGATGTTAGCGTTCGGCCCGCAACACGTGCATAAGGTACAAAACCATTGATGACACCCATCACTTGGAAAGATACAACGCTATCAGCATCATCTTGAGTCTGACCGTTTACTTCTGAATCCAACGTTGCAGAGTAACCAGCTTTCAAGCCAAGTGGTCCATTCCAGTATTGCGCGATTAATGAGTAAGATCCTTGTGACGCATCACCATCATGGAATTTCCAATCAGCACCGATGAAACGATCTTTAGCATCAGCGTGCTTGTATGCACCTGCGATGCTAAAACCGCCAGGAAGACCCGCTTCAAAACCTAAGAAGTAAGTGCTTACATCACCACCTTCGTAGTAAGTTTTAGTTGCGTCGTCAGTGTACCCACCCTTGAAGTTTTTGTTACCCTCGTATGCAGCCATCAAGGTTACTGTGCTAATGGTGTATTTAGCATTAGCACCAACAAAATAAGAGCCTTCTTTTGATGAATCACCGCGACCTGTCGATGCAGCAAAATTAAAGCCAGACCATGTAGGAGAGTCATAACGAATTTGATCAGAGTGACGATCGTTGTAGCCTTTTACGCTACCGCCCCAGTCAAAAACGATACCTAAACCGGGGTTAGAGAATGGCCAATCAATAAGTTCATACATTGGCGTTAATACACGACCAAAACGTACTTTACCCCAATCACCGCCTAAACCAACGAAAGTATCACGTACACCCAAAGAACCTGATGCGCCAGGGCCAGTATTGCCGAAGTTACCAACATAGCCAGATTCTACCTGTATAAATACATGTAGATCGTCTGTCATATTTTTACCTGCACGGAAACCAACACGTGATTCATTTTCAAGCTCATAACCGGTACTAGCATCACGGTTATCAGTTACGTTATAACTTACTGCAGAGATAGCAGCCACACCGTAAACGGTCATTGGCACTTCATCATTTACGCCAATTTCGTAAGCGGATGCTGAAAATGCTGCAGTCGTTAGTGCCGCAGCAACAAGTGTTTTCTTAAACATATTTTATTCCTTAAATATTTATGTAATTAACTAGGTTCTTATTCGTCCTTAAATTCCATGTCTTAAATTGCGTTTATCTCCATATAGATAAAATGACATAAAACCAAAATCTATTTAGTTAAGCTTTTGAGTACCATTCAAATCGCCACTAAAAAACAGAACAACCCTTCTGTGGGACGGGATATTACGCCCGTTGTTTACCAATTCAACAAAAGTTCCATGTGACATGGTTGTTTGGTGAGCAGTATCACAATAGCGTAGTGAAAAGGTGATCTAACCATTAAAAATGATAGGCAAATAAAGGATGGTCACTGTTAAATCAACAGGTTATATTTTGTGCACTTAATTGATTTATATTAAGTTTTTGTAGGGCGCCTCCGTTAAGAGTAATTTCAGAAATACTTGCGTAATTCACGCTTAAATCATAGGTATTTTGAAATGCCTTATTGAGGTAAAAACAAAGAATGCTTCTGATCACTCCGGCATGCGTAACTAAAATAATTTGTTCGTCTTTTTTTACAGATTCAATTAACTTAAACCAAGCACGCATCACTCTGATATTAAAAGAGTTTGGTGTTTCACCATTTGGGAATTGAAAGTGCAAGCGGTTTTCATTCCACTCCTCTATTTTAGTGCGTGGAATGCAATCCCAACTTTTCCCTTCCCAATCGCCAAAATCTATCTCTTTAAAATCATTATTGTAGATAACGTTATTTGCAACATGTTCATTTGCCAGCTCTTGGGCTAACCTTGCACAACGCAATAAAGGGCTACTGTAAATCGCATCAATTTGCTTATCATTAAAATAACGTGTTAAGTGCGCGGACTGACTGGCATAATTAGTAGCCACATCGCAATCTAATTGGCCATAGCAAATGCCGGAAGGGATGAGAGGTTGAGTATGTCGAATAAAGTGTATGGTGACCTTATGATTCATGAAATAAATACCGTACTTAAAAGCAATAAAATAGATATTTCAGCTAATTGTTGCGTAAAACCTAAACAATCGCCGGTGTACCCTTTTAGGTTTTTAATAAAAAGAGCCCGCAGTAAAAGAGTGATAATTAAAGCAACAAATAACACTAATACAGCAACATATAAACTTATTAAAAATAATGGTAACAATGCGCATATCGAAGCAAACATAAAATAATGAGTCGTTAGTTTATTTGCCAATGACTGTACTTTCCCTGTTTCCTGCAAACGCACATAATCTGAATATTGCATAATGCACAACGCGCTATACCGACTCAATGTCGAAGAGATTAGTAGACTCATGAATAAGTGATATGAAGATACCCCCGCTATGTCTCCCAATAAGATAAATTTGAATAAAAATAGTACAACTAAACCTATGCCAGCATAACTACCAATAGCGCTATCTTTCATGATTTTTAAACGTTGTGTCGCATTATACCCACCACCGAACCCATCACAGCAATCGGCAAAACCATCCTCATGTAATGCACCAGTTATTAATAATGCGGCACTCATCATCATCAACACACTAATCGGCTCAGAAAAGAGTAACTGACAAAGATAAAAAACAATTGCCATCACGATCGATATAAGCAAACCAATAATAGGTAAGTAAGCATTCGCTTTATGAAACTGTTGCTTATCAAATTCAAGTGAAGCTGGAGTAGGAACTCGAGTAAAATAGGAAAGCGCATACAAAAATAACGTACATTGATCCTGTATTTTTTGTATTACATATTTCACGTTGAATCCCTGTAAATTATTCACTTTCCGATACACCTGCATCGGCAAATGATGCCATCTCATTAAAAAATGTAACCGCAGAGACAATTAACGGGTACGCAACAGCCACACCAGAGCCTTCCCCCAAACGCATACCTAAATTGAGCAATGGTTGCACATCTAATTCAGTTAATAGCTTCAGGTGTGCTTGTTCGTTTGATTGATGACAAAACTGAGTGTACTCGATAAAGTTTTCGTTCATTCTGCTAGCCACAAGTGCGGCCACTGAGCAGATAAAACCATCAACTAACACAAGCATTGATAATTCAGCGGCTTTTAACATCGCTCCAACCATCATTGCAATCTCAAACCCGCCCACCTTTTGTAATACACTTAATGCAGGTGCGCCCTGTAATTGATGTAAGGCAATCGCTTGATCAATGACATTAGCCTTATGGTGAACTCCACTATCATCCAAACCAGTTCCTTTACCAGCACAATCTTTACCCGATAATGCCAAAAGTGAAGCCATGATAGTGGCCGCAGAAGTCGTATTTGCAATCCCCATTTCACCGAATCCGATCACGTTACAGCCAGCATTAAATTTAGCCTGTACAACTTGCGCACCTTGACTTAATGCTAGTTTGCATTGTTCGTTACTCATCGCCTCCTCTAATAAAAAGTTTTGAGTTCCTTTTGCAATTGGCCTGTTAATAAAGTTAGGGTGCTCGATACCTGAAAAATCACTGCATACACCTGCATTAATAATATTTAAATCTAAATGATGTTGACGAGAAAAACAGTTAATAGCGGCCCCTCCCGCTAGAAAATTTAAAACCATCTGTTCGGTGACGGCTTTAGGAAATAAGCTTACGCCCTCATCCGCAATGCCATGGTCAGCCGCGAATATCAAAACAGATGGCGCTTTTAAAGTTGGCGATAAACTATGTTGGATATGTGCAATTTTAGACGCGACATTTTCCAAATCGCCCAAGCTACCTTGAGGTTTTGTTTTTAAGTCAATGACTTGTTTAACTTTTTCAGTAAAGCTTGGAGATGATTGTTGAGCTAATGAATGAATAGTGAACACGGTAAATCCTTTTTAAGTTATCGACTGGCAAGAACGCGAAAAGCGACTAAAATTCAGACTATTGTTAAAAGTTACAAAACTAAGACGTGAAATTAATCACAAAGTACAACAAAACAAACCAAAGATTACTATAACAAATTGAAAATACGACCATAATAATTGGTTCGTTTACTTATATGCGATGATATCTCTTAGGCAAACTGTTTCTTATATTTTATGCCTATTTTTTCGAGCCTTAAATAATATTTTCGAGATAGATTTATGAATGATAATGATCTTCTTTTTATAGAAGATGATGTAACCTCAATTGATGACCCTCTGTCATTACACTTATCTCCTTGGAAGGTGCTAATTGTCGATGATGATGAAGAGGTTCATGCAGTAACTAAATTAGTCCTTTCAAACTTCGAGTGGGACGACACCCCCCTTCACTTTCTCAGTGCATACTCTGCTTATGAAGCTGAGCAACTTTTCTTAGAGCATGATGATATTGCAGTTGCATTAATTGATGTAGTGATGGAAACAGATGATGCGGGCCTTCGTTTAATCGAGACAATCCGTAATGAATTTAATAATAAATCAACACGAATAGTACTTCGTACAGGTCAACCGGGACAGGCACCAGAACGAAAAATAATCCGTGAATATGAAATTTCAGATTATAAAAACAAAACAGAGCTAAGTGGTATTAAGTTAGATACTTTAATGTGTACAACCTTACGCTCATACCAAAATATCGTCAGCTTGAAGAAAAATAAAAAGGGACTTGAGCTGGTTGTTGAATCCTCTGGTGCGCTTTTTGATGCCCAGACCTATGAGTCTCTCGTAGATGAGACCATCAATTATCTTACTCGACTTGTTATTCAATGCACTCAAACCCCAGCCTATGGTTTATCAGCACTAGGATTTTACTGTGATCCAGATGTATTTCATTTATTAGAAGCACGCGGTGACTTTGCTTACCTGACCGAACGTAGCGACGTAGAAAAACTACCTGATCACGTATCCATCATGTTATCTCAAAGTATTGCTGCTCACGAAAACATATACCAAACAAACTGCTTTGTCTTAAACATGCAAAGCACGTCAGCTAAAACCGTTATGTTTTACTTTGAAGGGTTTTCCCCACTTTCTGATCAAGATATTGCATTAATTGACCTCTTTGCAAGCAACACTAAAATATCATTTGATAATGAAGAATTACGTCATGAGCTTGATGAAGGGCAGCGCGAAATTGTTTATCTACTTGGCGAAGCAATTGAGCATAAATCCAAAGAAACGGGGAATCATATACGACGCGTAGCTGAGATTACTCGAATTCTAGCGCTTGAATTAGGCTATAGCGTGGCCGAATCAGAAAAAATAAAATCAGCTTCTCCGCTGCATGATCTCGGAAAAATAGGTATTCCAGATCATATTTTACACAAACCAGGTTCCTTTACACCAGAAGAGTGGAAAGTCATGCAGTCTCACGTCGAGATAGGATATGAGCTAGTCCGTTATTCAAACCAAGATATTCTAAAATATGCAGCGTTGATCAGTTACCAACATCACGAAAAATGGGATGGAACAGGTTACCCTAATGGCTTAAAAGGTGAAGAGATAGATCTCGTGGGTCGCATTGCCTCTCTCGCAGATGTTTTTGATGCACTCGCACACGATCGTTGCTATAAAAAAGCGTGGCCGATGGATAAAGTATTGCAGTTTATTGATGACCAAGAAGGGTTACATTTTGACCCAATGGTAGTAGCGGCCTTTCGTAAGCATAAAAATCAAATTATAGAGGTCAATGAACGTTATAAAGATGTTTTTAAATAACTTCACATTAAAAATCCCGATTCTTTCGGGATTTGTTTTATAATGCCCCCTATTTTTACCGAACCTCTTATATTATTGGAAAAACCGATGTCTTTTGATGCGCTTGAACTTGATCAACACCTTCTAAATGCCCTTGCTAAAATGGGGCATACTCGCCCAACAAGTATTCAAACGCTGGCTATTCCTGTCGCAATGGATGAACAAGATATAATGGCCAGTGCACCAACAGGAACAGGTAAAACCTTAGCGTTCCTGTTACCTGCAGTTCAGCGGCTCATTGACTTTCCTCGTCGTAAAAGAGGCTCTGCACGCATTCTGGTCTTGACCCCAACTCGTGAACTTGCTGTACAGATTAGTGAAGTGGCACAAAAACTTACAGAGAATACAGACCTTGTAGTGGGTAATATCATTGGAGGTATCTCCTATGAAGCTCAGGAGGAGGTAATTATGGAAAACGTTGATATCGTGATTGCTACACCTGGTCGTTTAATGGAATATATCGAAGCAGAAGCGTTCGACTGCCGTGAAGTTGAAACGTTAGTGCTTGATGAAGCCGACCGTATGCTTGATATGGGCTTTATCGATACGATGGATAGAATTGCCGGTGAAACACGCTGGCGTAAGCATACTTCTCTCTTTTCTGCGACATTAGAAGGTAAAGGGTTACGTGAATTCTCTCGCGATATTTTAACAAACCCTGCACAGTTAACCGCAGAGGTATCTCGTCGAGAAAGTGGCAAGATAAATCAATGGGTTCACCTTGCAGATAACGCAGAGCACAAATTAAAACTGTTAGCGGCTATTTTACAGCAAGAGCCTGCACATGATCAGGCACAAAAAATGATTGTGTTTGTGAAAACACGCGATCGTTTAACAGAACTGGTTGCGCAGCTCGACGAGCTAAAAATTCCATGTAACTATCTGCGTGGGGAAATGGATCAAGAAAAGCGTAATGAATCGCTACGACAGTTCAAAGAAGGTAACGTTAATATTCTTATTGCGACCGATGTTGCAGCTCGTGGTATCGATGTTCCTGATATTACTCATGTTATCAATTATGATATGCCACGTAGCGCAGATATCTATGTGCACCGTATTGGGCGTACTGCCCGCGGTGGTAAAAAAGGCACCGCGATTTCGCTTATTGAAGCGCATGACGTTGATATTTTAGCGAAGGTGGAGCGTTACACAGATCAAGTATTAAAACGTCGCATCATCAAATCACTTCGCCCAGAAAACAAAGAAGCGAAGGTAACACTGCGCAAATCTAAAAAGCCTGTCACCAAAAAAGGCAAGGCACGTGAAAAAGAGCTAAAAGAACAGAAAAAAGAGAAACGCCAGAAGAAAAAAGAGGAGATGGGTAAGCAACGTCACCGCACTAAAAAATCCAAAGGTAAACCAAGCTGGGCAGGTAAAGGCACTAAAGAAGGCTAAATAAGCTAAAAGGCTGGAAGGTGATAAGGCTAAAATGCGACAAGCACTCTAGCCTTCAAGCCCTCAAGCGATATTTCTATTTTTCATCTCGATAAAAAACTAAGTCTGTTGGCGTTGAATCCGCGGCCACGAAATAATACCCATCGACGGTAAAGGCCTTTAATTTTTCAATATCAGTGATCTGATTTTCTAAAATATAACGCGCCATCAGGCCACGTGCTTTTTTAGCATAAAAACTAATCACCTTATATTGACCATTTTTTTGATCTTTAAAGATCGGAGTAATGATCTTTCCGTTGAGCGCTTTTTTCTTTACCGCTTTAAAATATTCATTAGATGCAAGGTTCACTAATATCTGATCATCTTGTGCATTTAACGCTTCGTTTACTGAATCGGTAACGATTGAGCCCCAAAATTGATAAAGGTTAGCACCGCGCAGGTTATTCAGCTTAGTACCCATCTCTAATCGGTATGCGAGCATTAAATCTAATGGCTTTAATAACCCATATAACCCCGAAAGAATGCGTAAATGTTGCTGTGCATAGGTAACAGCTTCAGCAGAAAGTGTCTGCGCTTCTAACCCAGTATAAACATCACCTTTAAAGGCAAATAGTGCCTGTTTAGCGGTATCAGTTGTTAACGGCAACTTCCAATCAGCAAAGCGCGCTACATTCAACCCTGCAATTTTATCACTCACTTTCATCAATGAAGCGATATCTTGCATAGACAATTGTTGGCAACGTTTAATCAATAACTCACTTTCAGACAGTAACGTCGGCTGTGAGTATTCTTCTGTTGGTGATGGCGTTTCAAAATCAAGGGTCTTAGCTGGAGAAAGTACGATAAGCATATCTATTCCTAAAACAAAAACGCCCTAACAAGAAGGGCGTGTTGAAAATGTAAACCTGAGAACAGGTTAATAATCAAGCGTGATATCATCAAGCATATGAGTACCAAAGGATTTTCGTCCTTCAGTAGAGTCTAGTTTAATCATCAAGCGGACATCATTCGCTGAGTCTGCATGCGCCAAGGCTTCAGTATAACCAATCACCCCCTGCTCATAAAGATTAAATAATGCTTGATCAAAGGTTTGCATGCCATGCTCACTCGAACTCTTCATTATATCTTTAAGATGATGTAGTTCGCCTTTGCGAATCGCTTCAGCCATTGTTGGTGTATTATATAAAATCTCAAAAGCAGCCCGTCGAGACTTCCCATCGGAAGTTGGGATTAGCTGCTGTGCAACAATCGCCCTTAAGTTGACAGAGAGATCAAACAAGAATTGACGGTGCCTCTCTTTAGGCACTAAATGTAAAATTCGCTCTAAAGCCTGATTAGCATTGTTAGAGTGTAATGTTGCCATACAAAGGTGCCCGGTTTCTGCAAAGATAATGGCAAATTCCATCGTTTCACGGGTACGAATCTCACCAATTAGAATGACATCCGGAGCTTGGCGTAAAGAGTTTTTAAGGGCTTCTTCAAAAGATTCTGTATCAATACCAACTTCACGTTGTGTGACTACTGATTTACCATGTTCATGGACAAATTCAATTGGATCTTCGATGGTCAAAATATGCCCTGATGAGTTTTGATTACGGTAACCAATCATAGCCGCTTGCGTCGTGGATTTACCCGAGCCAGTTGCACCAACAAAAAGAATTAAACCACGATTTGCCATGCATGTTTCTTTAAGTTGCACCGGCAGATGTAGCTCTTCAAAGCTAGGTATAACGCCTTCGATACGACGGATAACCATGCCCGGTTGCTCTTTCTGCATAAATGCACTGACACGGAAACGCCCAGCCGAGTCGCTATTAACCGCATAGTTTGCTTCTTTAGTATGTTCAAAATCGATAAAGCGTTTCTCACCCATGATCTCTTTCATCAATGAAAATACGTCATTTTGAGTAAGGCTATTTTTAGTCAGTGACTCCAAACGCCCATTTAATTTAAGCGTCGCTGGTAAACCGACTGAGATATAAATATCTGATGCTTTGAGCTCCTCAGCCTTTACCAGTAATTTTTGCAACATAATAACTTAACTCCCTGATTATTTGACTGATATTAGAATGTTTTTGGATCCGCAGCTTTTTGAGCTGCATCGGCATGTGAAACCTCACCTTTACTCACCAGATTACGTAAACATTGATCCAAGGTTTGCATCCCATGTACCATTCCCGTTTGAATTACAGAATACATTTGTGCAACTTTATCTTCACGTACCAAGTTTCGAATTGCAGGAATACCAATCATAATTTCATGGGCAGCGACTCGTCCACCGCCGTTCTTTTTCAGTAGTGTTTGTGACACTACTGCGCGTAAGGACTCCGATAACATAGAGCGTACCATGCTTTTTTCTTCAGCTGGAAATACATCAATAACACGGTCAATGGTTTTAGCAGCAGAGGTCGTATGCAAAGTACCAAAAACTAAGTGACCTGTTTCTGCAGCCGTTAAGGCCAGTCGAATAGTTTCTAAATCACGTAACTCCCCTACTAGAATGACATCGGGATCTTCACGCAACGCACTGCGCAGTGCAGCATCAAAGCTCAATGTGTCTTTAAATACTTCACGTTGGTTAATCAGCGATTTTTTAGTTTCGTGTACAAACTCGATAGGATCTTCAATGGTCAGAATATGCTCATGACGACTGTCATTAATATAATCAATCATGGCGGCTAAGGTTGTCGATTTACCCGAGCCAGTGGGCCCCGTTACGAGTACAAGACCACGCGGATATTCTGAGATTTTTTTAAAAATATCCGGCGCGTTTAGGTCATCTAACGTTAATACTTTACTTGGAATGGTACGAAATACTGCGCCAGCTCCTCGTTTTTGATTAAATGCATTAACACGAAAACGCGCTAAATCAGGAATTTCAAAGGAGAAATCGGTTTCTAGTTGCTCCTCAAAATCCTTACGTTGCTTATCATTCATGATGTCATAAATTAAGCTATGCACCTCTTTATGCTCTAATGCAGGCACATTTACCTTACGCACCTCACCATCGACTCGAATCATTGGTGGAACACCTGCAGAAAGGTGTAGATCTGATGCATTATGCTTTACACTAAAAGCTAATAATTCCGTGATATCCATAACTTAAAATCCTATAAAATGACTAATATTCAAAAACAAATAAATAACGTTACTCAAAAAATAGCCTATGCAGCCACGCAAGTACAACGTAATGCGCATGAAATCCAGCTATTAGCAGTGAGTAAAACCAAACCTGTTAGTTTGATTAAAGAAGCATATCTTGCTGGTCTTCGCCATTTTGGTGAAAACTATGTACAAGAAAGCGTTGAAAAGATTCAACAAATTAAGCTAGATAACGATTTTAACGAGCCAACTTACTGGTATTTCATCGGCCCATTACAATCCAATAAAACCCGCGCTGTAGCAGAAAATTTTGATTGGGTGCAAAGCGTTGAACGCCTTAAAATTGCACAACGTTTAAATGACCAACGTCCAAATCATCTTCAACAACTTAATATTTGTTTACAGGTCAATATTAGCGGAGAAGCGAGTAAGTCTGGTACTACTTTATCGCAAGTTATTGAACTTGCTTCACAAGTTAGTGATCTACCTCGCTTAAAACTGCGTGGCATTATGGCCATCCCAGAAAAAACTGAAAATATTGAACGACTTGAAAAACAGTTTAATGAACTCCATAACATTTATAATAAACTACAAACCTTATACCCAGAAGTTGATACACTATCGATGGGAATGAGTGGAGATCTACAAAGCGCCATTAAATGTGGCAGCACCATGGTACGGATCGGTACCGATATTTTTGGTGCTCGAGATTAGAATTAACTTAGGGAAAAAACATGTTACATAAAAAAATTACTTTTATCGGTGCGGGCAATATGGCCTCAAGCATTATCAGTGGTCTAGTGAAAGATGGTTACCCAAGCGATTCGATTTGTGCCAGTGAGCCAAATGTGGAATCGACCGATAGATTAGTGCAAAAATTCTCTATTAAAGGCAGCCAAGATAACACTGCATCAGCAAATTGGGCCGAGGTAATTGTCCTTTCAGTGAAACCACAAATCATGGCGACTGTTTGCCAAGCGTTAGTCGATGCCGGTGTGGATTTCAGTAATAAGCTAGTTATCTCTATCGCGGCCGGTATTTCGGTAAAACGACTACAATCAATACTTGGCGCAGAAACAGCCGTCATTAGAACAATGCCAAATACACCTTCACTTTTACAAAAAGGAATGGCAGGGCTATTTGCCTCTCCTCAAGTTGATACTGCAAACAAAATCTTCGCGGCACAACTGATGCAAGCGGTAGGTGAGATGATTTGGGTAGAAGAAGAGTCAATGATTGATGCGGTAACAGCAGCTTCTGGCTCAGCGCCCGCATACTTTTTCTTATTCATGGAAGCGATGCAAGCAAAAGCAAAACAGATGGGCTTTAATGATGAACAAGCGAAGCAACTTGTTTTACAAACTGCATTGGGCAGTGTTGAAATGGTCGCGCAAAATCCAGATATGAGTATCGCTACATTACGTGAAAATGTTACATCCAAAGGTGGTACTACAGCAGCCGCACTGAATACATTTAATGAACTAGGATTAACAGAAACAGTGGCTAAAGCGATGCAAGCGGCAGCTGATCGTGGTGCTGAAATGGAATCTTTATTTTAAACGAGGTAAAACCAAAATATGAACGCATTTAACTTTTTAGTCAATACGCTATTTGATCTCTATATCATGGTGATTTTATTACGCGTTTGGTTGCAAGTCGCACGAGCAGATTTTTATAATCCATTCAGCCAATTTATTGTGAAAGCAACACAGCCTGTTGTTGCACCACTTCGCCGAATGATTCCAAGTATGGGTGGTTGGGATACAGCCACTATCCTATTTGCCTATGTGGTTGCCTGCCTAAAGATTGTCACTTTAAGCTTAATGGTAAATGCGTCATTTAATCTCACTATGATAGCGGTCTCTGGACTTGTTATCCTGTTAACTGCTGTATTTAAAATTATCTTCTGGGTACTTGTTTTACGTGCAATTTTGAGCTGGGTGAGTCGTGGAAATAATCCAATTGAAGCTGTAATGCATCAACTAAGTGAGCCTTTACTTGCTCCTGTTCGTCGTTTTATTCCTCCCATTGGTGGCTTAGATCTATCCATGGTGGTGGTATTACTCGGATTGCAATTTGTAGAGATATTAGTGAATGATCTTCTTAGCAAATTATTTTAAATAAAAAGTGGATAAACCATACTTAAAACAAGACGTACAGGATCTCCTGTTGCGTCTTGTTTTACAACCTAAAGCCAGTCGCGACGCCTTTGTGGGCTTGCTCGGTGATGAGCTAAAGGTGGCAATAACTGCGCCTCCCATTGATGGCCAAGCCAACAAGCACCTGATTAAATTTCTCAGTAAACAGTTTAAAGTCCCCAAAAGTGCAGTGATTGTTGAGAAAGGACAACTTAATCGTCATAAATTGGTACGCATTAAAAACCCACAAAAAATTCCTAACGACATTTAAGGATTTACTATGTTTAAACTACTCTTCGTGGCACTTTTCACCTTAATCAGTTTGCCAACCATGGCAGAGCAAAAACAAGATTTTGGTAATTTAGAAGTGCATTATATTGCACTGCCTTCTACCTTTATCGAGCCCTATATTGCTTCACAATACAACTTAAAGCGCAGTAAATATACTGGGCTTGTAAATATCTCGGTATTAGATAAGAATCAGCAATCTATGCCTATTGAAGCTGACCTTGTTGGAAGTGGCCGTAACCTGATTGGCCAGACAGAACAGCTACAATTTAAAAAGATAAAAGAGGGAAAATCTATCTATTACATCGCAACTTACCCTTTTACCAATGAAGAGATTGTCAAATTTGATGTGCAAATTAAAGCACAAGACAAAACACACCGTCTTAAATTCCAGCATAAGTTTTATGTCGAATAAACAAACAATTAGGCTTTAAGCTTTCCTGCTTTCGGCTTTTTTAGGAGTAACAAAATGAACAAACAATGGGTATTAGCCACTGGCAATAAAGGTAAAGTAAAAGAGATGAGTGAGCTATTAAATAGCTTCTCTATCGAAGTATTGCCACAAAGTCATTTTGATGTCAGCGAAGTGCCAGAGACCGGCACTACCTTTGTTGAAAATGCAATTATTAAAGCGCGCCACGCGGCAAAAGTAACCGGCTTACCAGCAATTGCCGATGACTCAGGATTAGAAGTTGATTTTTTGAGTGGCCAGCCAGGGATATACTCTGCACGCTTTGCGGGCGAAGACGCGACCGATCAAGATAATATCGACCTTTTATTGAGTAAACTTGAAGGCGTAGGTGAAGCACAGCGTAGCGCACGCTTTCAATGTGTCTTAGTTTATATGCGCCACGAACTAGATCCAACTCCAATCATTTGCCAAGGAACATGGGAAGGTGTGATAACTAATGAACAAAATGGTGAAAATGGCTTTGGTTACGACCCCGTATTTTGGGTTGATTCCGAGCAATGTTCATCAGCACAGCTGAGTAAGCAACGTAAAGGTGAATTAAGCCATCGTGGCAAAGCACTTGCTCTATTGGTTGAGCAATTAAAAGTACAATTAGGCTGATAATCGATGTTACAACTACCACCACTAAGCCTCTATATTCATATCCCATGGTGTATTGAGAAATGTCCCTATTGTGATTTTAATTCGCATAAATTACGTGGAGAGATTCCTGAGCAAGCCTATCTTGAAGCATTGCTTGAAGATCTTAACACCGACTTGGTTTATGCTCAGGGACGTGAAATAGACACTATTTTCATTGGTGGTGGTACACCGAGCTTGATTTCGGCAAAGGGTATCGGCTGGCTATTGACTGAAATAGAAAATAAAATCCCTTTTAAAGCGAACATTGAAATCACGCTTGAGGCAAACCCAGGCGCAATTGAAAACAGCAAAATAGCTGCATTTTATCAAGCTGGTATTAGCCGTTTCTCTTTTGGAGTGCAAAGTTTTCAGCAGGAAAAGCTAACTAAATTAGGGCGTATTCATGGTGTTGATGAAGCTAAATCAGCGGCCCAGCAAGCCCAACAAAGTGGCGTGAGCACCTTTAATTTAGACCTTATGCATGGCTTACCTAACCAAAGTCTTGAAGATGCCATGTTTGACCTACAAACAGCCATTGATTTAAACCCTACCCACCTTTCTTGGTATCAGTTAACCATTGAGCCTAATACACAATATTTTTCACACCCACCTAAACTTCCTGAAGATGAACTTTTATGGCAGATTCAAGAAGCCGGTGTCGCGCTATTAGCCAGTCATGGTTATCAACAATATGAGATATCGGGCTACAGCAAAACGGGGTTTGAGTGTCAACATAACCTTAACTACTGGTCGTTTTCTGATTATATCGGCATCGGCTGTGGTGCACATGGAAAATTAACGCTACCGCTTGAAAACAAAATTGTTCGCACTACTAAAGTGAAGCATCCAAAAGGTTATTTAGACCCTTCACGCCCCTTCTTAGATGACTTACAACCGGTTGCCCAGGATGATCTCGCCTTTGAGTATATGATGAATCGTCTACGTTTATTCGCGCCTATTCCATTTGCTGAGTTTGAGCAATATACAGGGTTAAGCACCGACTCAATTGCAACGCCAATTCAACAAGCTATCGATAAAAAACTGTTGCTTAAAAACAATGATCATTGGCTAATGACAGAACTTGGTCATCGCTATCTCAATGAACTATTACAACTATTCATGGATTAACTCATTAAACGCTATAACGCCTCCATTAACCAGCATTGAGGTTAAATAGCAAACGAGCACGTAAGCCAGGTGAATTATCACTTAGGCTTATCTGCCCGTTATGTATATTCATCACGGCATGAACCAGTGCCAATCCTAAACCAAAACCATGCACAGAACGACTCGGATCTAAACGTACCAACTGATCTAAAGCGCGCTCTCGATCTTCTGTTTTAATACCTTTGCCATTATCGGCAATGACCACACCAAAACAATCAATAATCACCTCAATAACACCTTGCTCCGGTGTATATTTTATCGCGTTATCCATGAGGTTAAATACCGCCCTAAACAGTAAACTCGGATTACCTTGTAAAACACAGGGCATATCGACCGTTAGATAGATTTTTTGCTGTTTTTCAAGTGCTAAAGGCTCTGTAAAATCTAAAACGTCATTAACTATCTTACGCAAATCACAGGATTTTTTTTCTATCGGCACTCGCCCGGTTTCAAGGTTATACAGCTCCATCATGCCACTAAAAGTATCAATTAAAAGGGAAAAATCATGCTGAATCGCAACCAAATGTTGCTCATTTTTTTCCAAAAACTGCCCGCTATCTAATAGATCTTCAATGCGCAATTTAATTCGCCCCATTGGGGTTCGTAAATCATGTGCAATATCCACTGTTAACGACTTTAATTTTGCTTCACTGCTCTCCAGTTTATCGAGCATGTTATTAAGATGATTGGCGAGCGTGTCGAACTCATCACGACGATCATTAACCTCTAAACGCACTCCTCGTTCACCATGCCTGACACGGTTCATTGTTGCATTCACTAAACTTAAACGATTTAAAATATGCATCGCAATCCAAGTTGCCATAACAAACAAGGTTAAAAAAGGGATAACAATACCTCCCCAGAATGAAAAACCAAGTTTACTTTTAAATTGCTGATAATGCGCTTTATCAATACCAACGACTAACTCCCTTCCGTCGGCAAGCATCACTTTTGTTGCACGCATCGTTGGATAGTCTTGTATCGCAGGTTGGCCTTTCAGCTGAGAAATAACCGGATAATCTTGATTGTTTTCAGCGCTATTTTCAGCATTAAAATGGTAGAGATAGCGTTTTCCTTGGCTAACATTAGGTAAGCTTAAATACTTATTTTGTGCGTCATGCTCAAGTCGCTGAGATTCACTAATTAGCCATTGATCAAGATTATCGTTATAAAGTGAAACGGATCGCTCATAGAGCAAAAACATTAATAACCCCATCATGAAGAAAGTAATGATGGCAGATGAAACTAACCATTTTAATATTGAAGAATTTGAAAGATCTTTATGGCTGTCGAATAACATAACCTGCTCCACGCACCGTTTCTATCGGTGAGTTGTGCCCCGGTACTTCTAATTTTTTGCGCAGTTTAGCGATATGCACATCAATAACATTGGTTTTAGGATCAAAATGATAATCCCAAACCGCTTCGAATAGACGCATGCGTGATACCACCTCATCAACATGCTGCATTAAGTAACTGAGCAAAATAAACTCTTTATTTTGCAGAAGAATCGGTTGCTCATGGTAGGTGACTTTTTGAGATAACAAGTTCAAGACTAACCCACCAATCTCAATCTTATTACTTGTTTCAAGCGGGCTCTGGCGACGTAAAATAACATTAACTCTGGCTAGAAGTTCAGTCAATGCAAACGGTTTAGTAAGGTAATCATCTCCGCCAGCAGTTAAGCCTTCAACGCGCTGCTCAACACTATCAAGTGCACTAAGAATCAATACTGGCGTGTGGATCTCAGTGGCACGCATGGCAGCGAGTACTTTGAGACCATCTAAACTCGGTAGCATTCTATCTAAAATGACCAGCTGATATTCACAACTAATCACCATCATTAGCCCCTCCTTACCATCACTGGCGCTGTCAACAACAAAGCCTTGTTGCGCTAATGCTTTAACCACAAACTCACGTGTTGTTTGATCATCTTCAACGACTAATATCTTCATTGCTCGCCCTACCGCTTAAACTCAGAGTCTATCGTAACAAAAAAGGCGACCCGAAGGTCACCTTTAATAGCATGCTAAATACTCATTACGAATATTTAACTTAGGGTCTGTTGATCTTTCGAGTTTATTTTTGCAACAATTTGTTGGCTATTTATACAAGGCTGAGCATATGCCGTGTGGTTATTCCACATCAATAGGCGAAAACGCAGTAGAAATGGTCAACAAATGTTGCCCTTAGGGTTCAACACAACACGCTTTGCCCTGTGTTAGACGAAATTCGCTTAGAATGACTAAGCCACATTCCGTCTGCCTTGCTCAAAACGCGTTGTGTTGAACAAAATTTAAACGGCAAAGATCAACAGACCCTAGGAGAGTCGTTTATTTTTTCAAAATAATTTTCATTGCATCGGCGACTTTATCAACTTTACCAAGACCAATGATAACCTGTAACCCTGTTTTACCCATTGGTACAACAGCGACGGCACCTAAGGCTTTTAGAGCAGCTTGATCAGCGACAGCAGAGTCTTTTACCGTTAAGCGTAAACGGGTAATACAGTTATCAACTTCAACAATATTGTCACTACCACCCAGCTCTTTAATGTATGCCTTCGCAAGTTCAGGCATATCGGTATCATCGCCCTCTTCGTCTGCATTCATATCTTCACCACGACCAGGCGTTTTAAGGTTGAATTTTTGAATAATAAAGCGGAATAGGAAGTAGTAGATAACGAAGAACACAATGCCCTGTGCAATCAACATATACCATTTAGTCGCTAATGGGTTTTGGCTTGATAAAACAAAATCAACAAAACCAGCAGAGAAACCAAAGCCTGCCATCCATTCCATGCTCGCTGCGATGTACAGTGAAATACCGGTTAATACCGCATGCACAACATACAATGCAGGCGCTAAGAACATAAAGCTAAACTCAAGTGGCTCTGTAATACCGGTGAAGAATGAAGCCATTGCAGCAGCAATCATGATAGAGAAAACTTTATCTTTATTACGTGCTTCGGCACAGTGATACATTGCAAGTGCAGCACCCGGTAAACCAAACATCATAATAGGGAAGAAACCAGCTTGATACATACCTGTTTTGCCGATAACAGCTGTCCCGTTAGCGATAGATTGTGCGCCACCTAAGAAGTTTGGAATATCGTTAATACCGACGACATCAAACCAAAAAACGGGGTATAGTGCGTGATGCATTCCTACCATTAACATCAAACGGTTAAAGAAACCAAACAGACCCGCACCAATTGCATCCAGTGATTGTAAGTACTGACCAAAAACACTTAACCCTTCAAAAATCATTGGCCAAACATAGAGGAAAACAAAGGCTAATAACATACCTGCGATTGACGTTAAAATTGGCACCAAACGTTTACCACTGAAGAAAGCAAGTGCTTTCGGTAACTCTACTGATGAGAATTTATTGTAGATTTCAGCCGAGATAATACCCACTAAAATACCAATAAACTGATTATTAATACGTCCAAAAGCAGCAGGAACTTCACTAATATCAACCCCCTCTAACTGTGCAACAGCGGCGGGTGAAAGTAGCGTAGTTAAAACCATAAAGGCAACAAAACCAGACAAGGCTGCATTACCACTTTTATCTTTACTCAATCCAAATGCAACACCGATGGCAAATAGCAGTGCCATATTATCAATAATTGCAGCACCCGATTTAATCAAAAAGGCAGCAAGAATACTCTCACTTCCCCATCCCACGGGGTCAATCCAATAGCCAATACCCATTAAAATAGCAGCAGCTGGCAATGTTGCCACAGGCACCATCAAGGCTTTACCTACTTTTTGCATGTAACCTAATACACTCATAACGTTTCCTTTAAGTTATTAAAATAAATATCAAGAAGTAGTATATGGGAAGGAGGATTAAAGGAAGCTTGTGCCAACATTAACTATTGTTAATGTTGGCACAAGTGAAAATAATTTACGCGAAACTACTGAGGAAAAGTGGGATCATCACCGCATTAACCAAGTCAATGAAGAACGCACAGACCAGTGGCACAATAATAAATGCTTGCTTGGAGTAACCATATTTTTGTGAAACCGCTGACATATTTGCCATCGCCGTTGGTGTCGACCCGAGCGATATACCGCCAAAACCGGCACAGACTACAGCAGCATTATAATTTTTGCCCATAGCAGGAAAAACAATATATAGGTTAACCAGGATCGCAATAATAAACTGCGCGGCTAAAATAGCAAAAATAGGCCCAGCTAAATCAACCAACGTCCATAACTGCATACTCATTAATGACATCGCAAGGAAAGTACCTAATGAAATATCGGCAATTAATGTAATCGCAGGGCTACCCGTTGGCCAATGTGTTCCGGTAATAAGACGTTTCTTTTTAGGGATTAAATTGGTGATCACGATACCTGCAAAGAGACAAGTTACAAATAACGGCAACTGTAAGCCCATCTCTGCAATCACTTCATTTAGAATAAAACCAAAAATAGCACAGATATGAATCGCAAATACCGCATCTAAAAACTCAAAACTATTAATTCCTTTGACGGCCATTTTCTCTTTTTTACTGCAAACGGCTTGCACTTCTTCAACTGGTTTTAAGTCATTACGGGTAATTAAATATTTAGCGATTGGCCCCCCCATTAAACTGGCTAGAATTAAGCCAAAGGTGGCACTTGCAATACCAATTTCCATCGCACTGCTAACGCCGTAGTCTTCACCAATGCGAGGAGCCCAAGCAATCGCAGTACCATGGCCACCAATCAGTGATACGCTTCCGCCCAGTAAACCAACGGCAGGATCTTGGCCAAATAACTGTGCAACAGTAATACCGGTAAAATTTTGTAACACCATATACCCAATAGTGATGATCAAAAGTATGACTAACGGTTTACCGCCATTTAATAAGTCTTTCAAGCTGGCATTAATACCAATCGTGGTAAAGAAATAAACCAATAAAACATCTCGCGCCATTAAATCGAACTTTATCTCTACATCCGTCAAAACAAAGAGTAACGTAATTAAAAGCGAGAAAAGAATCCCCCCTGTTACCGGCTCAGGAATACTAAACTCCTGCAACAACTTAGAACGTTCGTTAAGACGTCGTCCGACAAACAACACAATAATGCCGATGGTAACAGTAAAAAATGAGCTTAGGCTTAATACGCCATCCACTATCGATAATGTATCGTTCATTGAAGATCCTTATCCTTGATAAAGTTTAATGGGTAAAATTTGTATTAGCTTTCTTTAAATGTCACGCTGTAACTGCCTAACCCTTGGTAAGAGATCTCAGTTAACTGGTTAAAATCGACTTCTACGATACCGTTATAAGAACCTGTTATAAAAGCTTCTCCCGCTTTGAAGCTGACACCACGTTTGCTCATAAAGTTAATCATCCATTGCACTGGTTTATAAGGCAATTCATTGGGATGTGAACCTTGCATCTCTTGTTTAGCTGAGTGCTGATCAAAGGTAATGTTAATTTTACTTGCTGAGTAGGTCTTACTTTTATCTATTTCAGGCCCTAAGAAAAGTCCTTGGTTAAGCATGCCATCTGCTAATTTTTCAAAGAATGACGCGTCTGGATGTTCTCGGTAGCGTTCTTGCATAAGCTCTAAAGCCATATGACAACTTTTAATTGAAGCATCTACTTCTGCTTCGCTATAACCCTCTGCACGAGCAGGTAGATCTTTACCTAACACAAAAGCGATTTCAGGCTCTACACGCGCCTTACCGCCGTCCTTAAACAGTGCACATTGTTCACCCGTTTGTAGCGTATTAGCAAAGATAGGTGCGGCAATAATATTACCGTTATCAAGTGGTAATAAACATTTCCAGCCAGCGACCTCTTCACCATGAAGTGCAATCATCTCTTCTTGAATTTGAAATGCTTGTTCGCAATTTTTAGGGCTTATCTCTGCTGGCAACGGTGTAATCACTGCACCTGCCTGACGGTTTTTAAGTAGTTGTTGCGCTGCTTGTTGGTTGTTATTCATTGTTTTCTCATTATAAAAGAGGACTAAATAAGTATGCCGAGCTTTCTAACAGCTTCTTATAATAACTGCGTTGATTCCATTCACTCAACACGATTTGTTGTGACTCTAACAGGTAATGCATCTGTGTGGTTAACAGCTCTCCTGCAAATTCACTGTTATCAATTAACATGGTCATTTCAAAATTTAACCAGAAACTACGTCTATCTAAGTTGACGGTGCCAATCAGCGCAATTTTTTCATCAATAACAATACTTTTAGTATGCAGTAAACCGCCGTAAAATTTATGTATTTTTACTCCTGCATTCAGTAATTCTTCAAAAAATGCACGAGATGCATATTTAACCATTTTTGAATCATTTTTAGCGGGAAGGATAATTTTTACATCGACACCGCGAAGAGCGGCTACCTGTAAAGCAGCCAATAAGCTATCATCGGGCACAAAGTAAGGAGTGGTCAAAACAAGGCTATATTTAGCACCATAAATAGCTGATATCAGAACCTGATGGATACTAGCAATACCAAACCCCGGCCCAGAAGGAATAAGCAGGGAGTTATGCTCTCCCTCAACAGGAAAACGCGTTGCATCTGCTTTTGGAAGCATAATGTTTTGATTCGTTTCAAGGTACCAATCCCAAAGAAATAAGCCCTGCATCTGTTGAATAATGGGCCCTTTACAACGCACCATAACATCGACCCATTCACCAACATCTTGATCTTTTTTGAAGTATGCAGGATCAACTAGGTTCATACTACCAGTATAAGCAAGGCTGTCATCGATACAGACTAATTTTCGATGTAATCTTAAATCTTGCCTTTGAAAAAGTGAACGAAAAACACCAACAGGAAGTGCTTCAACGACTTCAACGCCAGCATTAATAAGTTGCTTTGGGGTTTTACCTTTAAAAAAATCATGACTGCCTACTGAATCAAATAGCAGCTTACACTCTACCCCACGTTTAGCCGCATCCATTAAAGCCACTAATAAAGGATCAACCAATCCACCTTCATTACAGATATAAAACATTAAATAACAACGCGTTTGTGCCGTTTTTATCTGCTCTGTGATCTCTCTTAAAATGTGATCTGTCGAATCAAGTATATGGTGGTCATTACCTTGCATCATTGGCACACCACTATAGCCTTCAACAAAGCGTTGCATTGACTCTACCGCAGCTGAGTTTTGTGTTTTAGGTAAGCGGTTTTCTTGCACTTCTTCGTTTAACCAATGCGTAAAATTAATGGCTGCTTTTTCACTGCGTACTTGCCTTTTTTTACCCAGATGGAGTTCACCAAAAATAAAGTAGCTAATAATACCAAGCAACGGGATTGCATAAATAAGAAATAACCATGCGAGCGAAACACCGATTGGTTTTCGCTTGAGGATCACCCGTAAAGAGGTGCCTAATAGTAAGGTAAAGTAAAAAGTGGCAGAGAGTGCTACATAGATAGCATTCTCAAGCCATTCTTTATCAAAGGAAAAAACATCCATTTATTTACCTCAATAAAAAAGAGGTAAAAATAACAGTTATTTTTTCTTATGACAACGCAAATAAAATGTCGCCTCACTGACTTTCATAGGGTGACTTTGGTAATCCTGTGTTGCAGAAATTTGATGCTCATGCAAAAAGGCTTCTTGCTCACTGTTATTAATAATTTCCCCTACTACATCAACACCCAGCTCACGCGCTAAAACTAATACCGACTTGATCATCGCCTGACCTACTAAGCGGCCCGGAATATGTTGGATATAGTTCCCTGCAATTTTAAATTTTTCAATGTTAAGAGGCTCAATAAAGTGGAATACAGGAATATCAGCGCCAAAGCCATCTACTGTAATCGCAATACCCAATTTCCTAATATTAAGTAAGTTTTCATGGACAATGTAATTACTGCCAGCAAAGGTCGATTCATTTACTTCAAATTCAAGATCTTTAACATCGCACTGCGTATCTTTAATAATGGTTTGTATATCGCCAATAAGACTGATTTGCTCCAATTGACTGAGCGATAGTTTGACAGCAATGCGCCCAAAAAAGATATTTGATGCTTTCCAGCTGACCGTTTGTAATGCAGCTTTTTTGAGCATGGTCAGGCCGATATCAATCAGTAAACCACTCTCTTCTGCGATACTTAAAAAACGATCCGGTGCCAACTGCCCATTTGTCGGATGATTCCAACGTAATAAACTTTCCATCCCGACAATCAATTTTTTATTTAAATCGTACTGGGGCTGATAATAAAGCTCAAACTGATCCTCTGTTAATGCGATTTTTAATTCAGTTTCTAGTTGCATCTGATTTGATGAGTGTTTCGTTAACTGGTCAGTGTAAAAATGATAAGAACTACGCTTATCAACTTTTGCACGTAACATCGCTTTTTCTGCACTTTGTAATAAACCATCCACATCGATGCCATCATCAGGGCATAAACTGATGCCAATTGTTGCGCTCAACGAGGCTTTGGTATTACCAATAGTAAATTGGCTATTAAACTGCTCGACCACTTTTTGAGCAACTAGTGCGGCATCATGTTCATTTTTCAGACCATCAACTAGAATAACAAACTCATCATCACCAAAACGGGCAACGGTATCTTTCTCAAAGACACAGTTTTTTAATCGAGTGGCAATCTCTTGTAATACTTTATCACCCGCATTATGGCCATATTGTTCATTCACCAATTTAAAGCCATTAATATCGATCAAGATGACCGCCATCGCCACTTCATTAAAGTTAGCACGGTTAATAGCATCCTCTAACTTGGTAAACAGAGCAATACGATTGGATAATCCAGTTAATGGATCATGTTTGGAGAGGAACTGAATTTTACTTTCGATATTTTTATTTTGGCTCAAATCAGTAAAGGAGTAAATGCGATTGCTAACCCCTTCTTCAAGCTCGACGACATAGATATCTAACCAAGCAAAATGAACTTCTCCCTGTTTGTTACAGTAAGTAATATCACCTTTCCAAACACCTTCTTTCTCTAGCTTTTCGTCAATGCCTTGCAGGAAAAGAGTATCGCTGTCCTTTGGTGCAAGCATATGGATCATATTATCTAAAAGCTCAGCTTTGCTATACCCAAGTAACTCACAAACCGCATGGTTAACCGATACCATTTTGGCATTATGATCTGTCACGATAATATTATCTTGGCTATTTTCAAAAACAGCATTTGCTACTTTCAACCGCTTTTGCAGGCGATGATGAGCGGTAATATCTCGTCCAATACCGATCAACCCCTGAACACTTCCAGAAGCGTCAAGCAACGGTACTTTGCGCATCTCAATAAAGTGGCGCTCACCATCAACGTAGGTTAAATACTCTTCACCTGAATAAATCTCATTGTTTTTCATCACATCTTGATCTTGCTGTTGGCACATTAGCGCCTGCTCTAGCTCAAAAAACTGTTCATCGGTTTTACCTAGAATTTTCTTTTCTGGTTGCCCGATAAATTTTTCAAACTGTTTATTACAGCCAAGAAAACGACTTTGTAAATCTTTAAAGAAGATTAAATCTGGTGAAATATCAGCGGTTGCACGCAACATAATGCGTTCTTTTTCGATACTTCGACGCGCATCATTAAGCTCTGAGACATCAAACACTAGTCCGATCTGAATATCAGTTGAAGCGATTAATTCTTTGCGGAATACCACTTCATGAGTGCGCCCATCAGTATCATGCAACTCACATTCATAGAGGTGGACTTGATGATCATCAAACATTTTTTTATCTACAACTTCTAAGCCCTGTTGCAGTGAAATAGGTAATAACTCAGATACATTTTTTCCAATTACTTCATCTTGAGTTAATCCAATATTGCTCGCAAACGAATGATTACAAACAAGAATTTCACCTTCTTTATTTTTATAATAGATTGGTATCGATATACAGTTGAGTGCTTTTTTAACATCTCCACTGATTAAATCTTGCTCATAAGGCACTGCTGGCTTGATATTATTAACAGGCTGCGTGTTGAGATAAGTCGCATTAAGTTGTGGAAACAGATCTTGAATACGATCAGAAATAAGCTTAGGTACATGTTGCTCAGTGATGAAGTAATGATAATTTCTTTCTGATAAAAGCGCTAATATCTCATTACTACTTAGCATATGCTTTGTATTATAAGAAACCTGTTGATTTCCATCCGTTAGCGATGTTAGTAACGCTTCAACTAATTCTATATTTCGACCAATATATAAAACATTTTTAACGAGCATAGACAAATAAGTCACCTTTTAATTATCTTAAATTCACAACATGTTTGAAATCAACAGCTTAAGGTAGATAACTAAGTGTAGAACAACAACAAAAAAGGGGATCAAACGATCCCCTCTTTTTATTCTTTTTTATAATTAACCTAACTGTTTACGTACATTTCTGAACATACGCATCCATGGGCTATCTTCTTTCCACTCATCTGGGTGCCATGAGTTAGCTACCGTTCTAAATACTCGTTCTGGGTGTGGCATCATGATAGTGACACGCCCATCTTGAGAAGTTAAACCAGTAATACCATTTGGCGAACCATTCGGGTTAGCAGGGTAAGCTTGGGTATTGTTACCGTAGTTATCAATAAAGCGAAGTGCGATGTTACCGCTTGCTTCAATTGCAGCTAAATGCTCAGCATCTTTTACTTCAACACGGCCTTCACCATGAGAAACTGCAATTGGCATATGTGAACCGGCCATATCATTTAAGAACAGTGAGTTATTCTTTTGTACTTCAACCAAACTGAAACGTGCTTCAAAACGCTCAGAGTTATTACGTACAAAACGAGGCCATAAATCAGTGCCTGGAATTAACTCATGTAGGTTTGATAGCATCTGACAGCCGTTACAGACACCTAATGCAAAAGAGTTTTCACGCTCAAAGAATGTTTGGAACTGAGCACGCGCCTGTTCATTAAACAGAATCGATTTCGCCCAACCTTCACCAGCACCTAATACATCCCCGTAAGAGAAACCACCACAAGCAACTAAACCTGCAAACTCTTTCAGCTCAACGCTTCCTGAAAGAATGTCACTCATGTGTACGTCAATGGCAGAGAAACCAGCACGATTAAAGGCAGCCGCCATCTCTTGTTGCGAGTTTACGCCTTGTTCACGGATAATTGCCATACGTGGTAATACACCCGTTGCAATGTAAGGAGCAGCAACATCTTCATTGATATCGAAGGTTAATTTAGTGCTAAGACCCGGGTCTTTATCATCAAGTTTTAGGTCAAACTCTTGTTGAGCACACTCTGAATTATCACGCAGTGATTGCATTTTCAGCGTTGTTTCAGCCCAAATACCACGGAACTCAGCACGCTTAGCAGCTAATACATCTTTACCATCGCGGGTAAATTCGATCAGATCGTTGTCGTTTAATGAACCAATCACTAATGAGTTAGATGTTAAGCCGTGACCCGCTAATACATTAAGTACCGCTTCTTTATCTTCACGTTTCACCTGAATCACAGCACCTAGCTCTTCCGAGTATAACGCGGCAAAGTCATTGCTATCTAATTGATCTAGTTTAACCGTCACACCACAGTGACCAGCAAAAGCCATCTCTGTAATCGTTGAGAAAAGACCACCATCACTTCTATCGTGATAAGCTAATAATTTCTGTTCGCTTACAAGCGTCTGCATCGCATTGAAGAAACCTTTTAATAACTCTGGGTTATCAAGATCCGGTGTTTTATCACCTAACTGTTTATAAACCTGTGCAAGTGAAGAGCCACCTAAACGGTTTTTACCATTACCAAGGTCAACGAGGATAAGGTCGGTATCACCTTTGTCTGTACGAAGTTGTGGCGTTACCGTATTACGGATATCGCGCACTGCACCAAAGGCGGTAATGATTAAAGACAATGGCGAGATAACCTCTTTATCTGCACCCGCTTCATCTTGCCAACGTGTTTTCATCGACATTGAATCTTTACCCACTGGGATAGTGAGCTCTAATTCAGGACATAACTCTTCACCAACCGCTTTTACTGCTTCATATAAACCAGCATCTTCACCTGGGTGACCAGTTGCAGACATCCAGTTAGCAGAAAGTTTAATACGTTTGAAATCACCAATGTCAGAACAAGCAATGTTAGTGATTGATTCAGCTACTGCTAAACGAGCAGAAGCACCAAAGTTAAGCAGTGCAACTGGCGTACGCTCACCCAGCGCCATCGACTCACCAAAGTAAGTGTCGTAACTTGCAGCTGTTACCGCACAATCGGCAACCGGTACTTGCCAAGGGCCAACCATTTGATCACGTGCCACTAAACCCGTTACCGTACGATCACCAATTGTGATAAGGAATGTTTTTTCAGCGATTGAAGGAAGACGTAATAAACGTTCAGCCGCATCTTTAATGCTTGCACCAGAAAGATCTAAAGCTTGTCCTTGCGCTGTTTGTGTTTTCACATCACGGTGCATTTTAGGTGCTTTACCTAATAATACTTCTAATGGCATATCGATTGGTTTGTTATCAAACTCCGGATCGTTGAGTGTTAAATGTAACTCTTCCGTCGCTTCACCGATAACCGCATATAACGCACGTTCACGTTTACAAATCGCTTCAAATGTCGCTAAATTTTCCGGCTTAACTGCCATAACGTAACGTTCTTGAGATTCATTACACCAAATTTCGTGTGGTGCCATGCTCTTCTCATCGTTTGGAATGGCACGTAGGTCGAAGATACCACCACGACCGCCATCATCCACTAGCTCAGGCATTGCATTTGATAAACCACCCGCGCCCACATCATGAATAAACTGGATTGGGTTATCTTCACCCATCTGCCAACAACGATCGATGACTTCCTGACAACGACGTTCCATCTCTGGATTTTCACGTTGTACCGAGGCAAAATCTAAATCTTCTGTTGATGCGCCAGAGTCCATTGAAGAAGCAGCACCGCCACCTAAACCAATGTTCATTGCAGGCCCACCTAACACGATTAGTTTAGCGCCAACGGGAATATCTTTTTTCTGTACATGCTCACGGCGAATATTACCCAGTCCACCAGCTAACATGATTGGTTTGTGGTAACCACGAATTTCACTGCCGTTATGGCTATCTACTTGCTCTTCGTAAGTTCGGAAGTAACCAAGAATATTTGGACGACCAAATTCATTATTAAAGGCTGCGCCACCAAGTGGTGCTTCTAGCATAATATCTAACGCAGAAACGATACGGTTTGGTTTACCAAAGTCAGTTTCCCATGGTTGCTCAAAGCTTGGAATGCGTAGGTTAGAAACAGAAAAGCCAACTAAGCCCGCTTTTGGTTTAGAACCAATACCCGTTGCGCCTTCATCACGAATTTCACCACCTGAACCCGTTGATGCGCCCGGGAATGGAGAGATAGCCGTTGGATGGTTGTGTGTTTCCACTTTCATCAAAATATCGATATCTTCGTGGTGGTAACCAAATTCACGATCATCAACGCTTGGGAAAAAACGACCTGCCTTATTACCTTCCATTACCGCTGCGTTATCTTTATAAGCGGACAATACGTGGTCAGGATGTAATTCATGGGTATTACGGATCATTTTGAACAGTGATTTAGGCTGTTTCTGGCCATCGATTGTCCAATCAGCATTGAATATTTTGTGACGACAATGCTCTGAGTTTGCCTGTGCAAACATCATTAGTTCGATATCGTTAGGGTTACGCCCTAACTTAATAAAGTTTTCAACCAAATAATCAATTTCATCATCAGCAAGCGCTAAACCTAAGCTTACATTAGCAGCTTCAAGTGCAGCGCGACCTTCACCGATAACATCAACACTGCTCATTTTGCCAGGCGTTCCCTGTACAAAAAGCTTTTGTGCGTCATCTAATGAGTCAAATACCACTTCCATCATGCGGTCATGTAATAAGCCCGCAAGTTGCTTGTTTTGCGCAACAGATAACTCAGCAGACGTTTCGATGTAATAAGCAATACCACGCTCTAAACGTTTAACTTTTGTTAAACCACAGTTTTTCGCGATATCTGTTGCTTTTGAAGACCAAGGAGAGATAGTGCCTGGGCGTGGGGTTACAAACAGTAACGTGCCAACTGGATCGTGCTCAGCAATTTTTGGTCCATATGTCAGTAGTTTTTGTAAAACAACTAACTCTTGCTGATCTAAAGATTCCGTTAAATCAGCAGCATGCATAAACTCTGCATAAATTTGCGTAACAGGTAGATTCAATGCTTCACAGTTTTTTAAAAGCTGGTTAACACGAAATGTAGATAGGGCTGGTGCCCCACGCAAAATTTCCATAGGTTATTTCTCTCGTTAGATAAATAAAATGATCTTGGGTTTAGGTTCGCTATTATAAGCAAAAAGCGTTTTTTATTAAACAGAAACCCTCTATAGTCACAGTTTATTTCTCGCTCCTGTACTAGTTTTGTTTAAAAAACAAACAAAATAGTGTTAAAGTTTAGATCCGGACCTTGCTATGCCCATAAAATTATTCTTTTCAATGAAGTTACTCTTAATTAGCTTTGCTCTTTTATTCGTAGCGGGCTGCAATCCGTTTGTACAAACCAGTAGCTTAGAAAAAATTCAAAAACGTGGTGATATCATCATGGGAACAATCAATAGCTCACTGACTTACAGCTATGATGGCGATAATTATAGCGGCTTAGATTATGAACTAGCTGTACAATTTGCCGCCTACCTGAATGTAAAATTAACCATTAAAGAATACCCTTCTCTCAACGAGCTCTTTCTCGCGTTAGATAACCAAGAAGTCGATTTCTTGGGGGCAGGATTAACACTTACCCCTAAGCGCGCAGAAAAATACCGTAGTTCGCCTCCTTATTACTACGTTTCTCAAAAGGTGGTTTATCGCAAAGGAACTTACCGCCCACGTCGAATTGGCGATGTAAACAAAGATATTGCCGTCTTAAAAGACAGTAGCCATGCAGAGACACTCAGCGCTTTAATGGAAGAGGAACCGAACATTGAAGTGTTAACTTTTGACAATGAAGATCAAGAAACGTTATTACGCAAAGTCGCTGAAAAAGAAGTCACTTTTGCCATTGTCGATAGCTCAACATTAGCTCAAAAACAGCGCTACTACCCTGTATTAGCAGAAGCTTTTACTATCTCAGAAAAACAACCTGTTGCTTGGCTTATCAAACGTAATATCGACGATAGCCTTTACTCTGGCATGATCGAATTTATTGGCAATAAATATAATGATCAAACCATTGCAGGTCTTGAAGAGAAGTATTTTGGCCATGTTGAACATTTCGATTATGTCGATACACGTATCTTCTTAAAACGCATTAAAAGCAAACTTCCTAAGTATGAAATGCTGTTTAAAAAATATGCTAATGCAGAGGTAGACTGGCAACTACTCGCGGCCGTAAGTTATCAAGAGTCACATTGGAACCCCTATGCGAAATCGCCAACAGGCGTGCGAGGAATGATGATGCTAACCTTAGACACGGCGGACTATATCGGCATTAAAAACCGTTTAGATGCCGAGCAAAGTATTCAAGGCGGTGCAAAATATTTATCACAGCTAATAAAACGTTTGCCTGACAGTATTAATGATGATGAAAAAGTATGGTTCGCTTTAGCCAGTTATAATATTGGTTACGGGCATTTGATGGATGCAAGACGCATTACCACCATGAAAAAACAAAACCCTAATTCATGGACCGACGTAAAAGATAATTTACCCCTTTTACATCAAAAGAAATGGTATAGCAAAACGCGCTATGGTTATGCACGAGGCAGTGAAGCGCAACATTACGTTAATAATATTCGCCAATATTTATTAACGCTAAATTGGTTTATTTCAGAACGCGATAAAGCATTGCGCATTGAGCAGGAAAAACAAGCAGAACTAGACCGATTGGCTGCCATAGAAGCAGCTAGTCACGCGGTCGTTGAAGAAGCGAATAAAGATAAAAAGGAGACTCAAAGTCAAGCTTTAGCAACACAGCCCTCTGAATAAGCACAGGATATGCGCATCTATTTAAATGATGCGCTCAAACAGATTATCATTTAACACGAGAAGCGTTATAGCTTGATACCGTAGCCGATTGAGTGTTCAAATTCACAAATCGCAGTAAACCCTAGTTTTTCATAAAATGAAATCGCACTTGCATTACTTCTAGATACCTCAAGGTGCACTCCAGATATCTGCAATGCCTTCAAATGCTTAAGAAAGGTGGTTATTAACTTCCGTCCAATGCCATGCCCTTGCGTCGCAGGAAGTAAATTAATATGCAGATGTGCAGGGTAATCTACATACTCAACGCGTGGTTGATAGCCAATATGAATGAGTCGTTTTAATCGAGCGTCATAACTTAAATCCGAGGTTTCAGGCGAAATATATTGCAACCTTAGATCAGGAAACCAACTTTTTTCGCACTTCAGTGCAAACGAAGAGGATGATTTGCAACCGATGATATAGCCACATAGTGCTTGGTTATGGACAACAACAAAACAGATCTCTGGCTCAAAATTAACATAAGGAGCCATATAATAGTGGCCAAGCAATTTAGTATCTTCAACCAGATCGGTTGCATCTTTTCCTGAATCTCCGGTTTGTAAACATATCCTGTAAAGTGCATCTAAATCATCAGGATGGTAAGGGCGAATCTCAAATGACATAATAATTCCGTAGTTAATTTAAGAAAGAACAAGCTCAATTCTGAATAGACAAAATTTATGTAATAACCTAATACACTATGCTGGTTCACCAGAGTTAAGTAACACTAAACACACTATATGAAGTGATTTGGAGATATATAAGCATTTTTGAATAGAGTTGAGTGCAATTATAATAAACCTAATTACATTTATAATCACTGACAAAGAATACAGCGAACGCTAAAAAGAGATTAAAAAAACGCAAAAACTATCAATTCAATACAAATAAACGATTTAACCTATCGAACATTAAGTAGTATTGTTTCCTTACTAACAATCGAAAGGAAAACATTATGACTCAATTAAATATCGATAGCATAATTCACAAGCAACCTATTAACGTTCAATGCCAAACTCCATTAACTAAGATCATTGATACATTAATCCAAAGTCAGCAGGCCCAAGTTCCAGTAGTAAATGCAGATAACAAGTTGTTAGGTATGGTGTCTTTAGTTGACTGTCAAAAAGCCTTATTAGTCGGTGCTTATCATTGTGATAAACCAGTTCGAGTCAACGATATTATGGCAAAACAATTTACAGCTCTTACCGAAGATGAATCTTTATCAGAAGTAGCGATTAAAACGCAGGCATCACCTGAAGATATTTTTCCAGTGCTTAAGGGGGAAAAATTAGTGGGTATCCTAAAGCGTGTTGATCTTCTGGTACACTTACACAACAACCTTGCGCAGTGCTCACATTCCAACTAAAGCCTTTACATATAATGGCTAAAACGGAGCGCTCCAACTCATTATTTTTACAGGATCGCAATGAATATTCTTCTAGCAATGTTAGCCGCTTTTTTATGGGGGACCACTTATGCTGTGACTCAATATACACTAGCAGGGTGGCCACCACTATTACTTGGTGCATTACGTGCATTGCCAGCGGGCTTACTATTATTAGCGATTAAACCAACCATACCCGCGCGACAACATTGGCCTATTTTAATTCGCTTAGGTGTTATTAATATCGCACTCTTTTTTAGTTTATTATTTGTCATGGCACAAACGCTCCCCTCAGCTATATCTGGTGTTGGCATGGTTTCACTCCCCGTTTTTGCCATGTTTTTTTACTGGGTGGTACACAAACAAAAGCCCACTTCAATACAGTTATTTTCCGGCGCAATTTTAGTGGTGCTTGCTTGGTTACTGTTTGACCCATTCAATTTGACACTTAACCCAGTCGGTTTACTTGCGATGTTTGCCGCAATTAACTGTATCGTTATTGGAAGCAATATCACTAAAACACTAGGTAATCGCATCGCTTGGTGGCCGGTATTATGCTGGCAATTGATTATTGGTGGTGTAGCACTCACCTTGGTGGCATCGATTCAGGCAGCATGGTCACCAAATCAATATATAGTGGCGTTACAAAACGTTACGACTTTAAATGCGATTGGCTTAACTTGGTTAATCGTATTAAACACCATGCTTGCTTACACTCTTTATGTATGGCTATTGAGTCGAATGAGTGTAGTAGAGTTTACGTTTGCAGGAATTAGCAATCCAATTGCAGGTATTTTAACCGGATTAATTTTAGTCGGTGATAATTTTAGCTATACCCAATATCTACTGATGGCGTTAATGATTGCAACTTCATTGATCTCCCCTCTTGTGGTGTTCTACCAGAAACGTAACATTTAAAAACAGAATTAAAGCAACACTGAGTTTCCTATCTATTTTCTTCTATACTTATCATTTTAATATCCAAGTGATGGGCCTTTATGAAAACCTGTGTTGTTATTTTTTTAGTTCTCTTAGCAAACGCTACAACTGCATCAGAACCATTAAAGATAGGAATTACCGAAAACCTACTCAATAAATATAATACTTACTTAGCGGGTCGCTCTGTATACGAGATAAAAGAGTATGATGGTAATGGAGCGAGAAGAAGTGTTATCGAAGTGGTTTTATTACTACAAGCCCTAAAGGCAGGTGGCCTTAATGATCCCGTCGAATGGGTCCTGCAACCAAATTATGCGCGCATCAAACGCTCTCTGCAAAATGGCACTATCACCCTTTCAGCTTCCAGTTTATGGAACTACGATATTGAAGAACTCAGACAATATTGCGTTGCAAGCGACGCAATTGTAGCTGAGGGTGAATATCAAGCAGGATTATTTAAGCTTTCTACAAACCCTCTGACTATCAGTAACATAAACGATCTCCCCTCATTAACCGCTATTTCTGTAGCGGCATGGATACCTGATTGGAATACACTTGCCAGCCTTCCACTTAAAAAAGTGATTGATGCGAATAAGTGGGATACGATGATCAAACTCTTAATCGCAGAGCGAGGGGATTTTATTTTATCGAGTTTCAAGCCCACTGAAGATATGGGCTTTACTGAAGGCGGTTATCGATTCGTCCCAATTAAAAATATAAAAGTCAGCTTATTAGGTAGTCGACACTTTGTTATTTCAGCACAAGATACCCATCACCACGAAGTTTTGACGACATTAAATAACGGTATTAAAAAACTAAGAGCCGAAGGGGTAATCAACAAAGCTTTCACACAAGCAGGTTTTTATAACGCGAATGTAAAAGGATGGCAGGATTTAACGCAATAACCTTAACCACCATATAGAAAAACCAGGTATGAATTGCATACCTGACTCCCCCTATTCAGTTTGCGAATAACAAATACAAACACCAATATATTGGCACCTTCACCTAGAATACCAAACAAAATAAATAACAGGTCTATTTTACAGGTTAAAATAATACCAATTCCACTAATATAGTGTTCAAATTTTACGTAGGAAAAAGGAGGTAGCACAAGGCGAGAGTTACAGTAAATAGTTGTTCTATTTGCAAAAAATTTAACGCAAAGATAGCTTCTTTTAACCAGTAGAAATGATCAGTTATTTAATGGATTTGGTATAACTTATCGTTGCGTTGAAATTGTCGAAAATGGAACAAACCTTTATGTAAAATTTCGCCTGTTTTAATCCACTTTCAGGTAAAAGAATTAAATAACATACTTAATTCAATTGGTATAAACATTTTTCAATGTGTCATTATTCTGCCTGATTAACTAAAAAAGCATTACAATATAACCAATTATGGTCACCCCATAATATCAATACTGATGTCAGCAAGGAGATTTTATGAACCCTGTAAAAAAACGTTTACTTATTCCGGGAATATTAGCTGGGGTTATTATATTAGTGCTTGCTATCCTCTTAAAATCTTCTCCAGAAGTACAACCTAATTTTGATAAAGCACGCTTGGTAGAAGTGCAATCATTGGTGCTAACCGAGAGCGCGCCAGAGGTGATAGCTTATGGGAGAGTTGCCCCTAAGCATAGTTGGCAAGCTATTGCAGAAGTCAGTGGTAAAGTAATCTATCGTCATCCAGATTTAGAAAGCGGCCGCCTATTAACGGCAGGTACGTTAGTATTACAAATTGATCCGCTTGAATATCAGCTAAAACATGCACAAGCATTGGCAAATGTGAATATTGCTAATGCACAATTAATGCAAATAGAACAACAACAAAAGAACCTAACTGATAGCCTCAATATTGAGAAACAAAAACTATCGCTGGTTAATCAAGAGTATCAACGTAAATTAGAGCTTCAGAAAAAAAACCTCATCTCCAATTCTGAGGTCGAATCACAAAATCAAACCTTATTAGGGCAAACTAAATTAGTTCAGGATTTAAGTAGTTCACTAAAGCTACTACCCGACGATAAAAAAGTTGCACAAGCACAACTTAATATAAACCAAGCCTTACTTGAAGATGCACAAAGACAACTCAAGAACACCAACATTGTATTACCCTTTGATGCACGTATTGCTGCCGTCGATATTGAGCAAGCACAAGCGGTCACGATTGGTAACACCATGTTTGAAGCACAACAGTTAGGCACGGTAGAAATCAAAGCAGAGCTGTCATTAAAAGATGCCGAATCACTGATGCTTAGTGTACAACAAGATAAAACGAGCAATGGCGACTTCCCCAATATTGAAAAACTAAAGCTAAATGCCAATATCGAACTGCAGATGGGGAATAGATTAAACCAATGGCCCGCAACACTGACCCGTATCGCTGATAATATCAGCCCTGAACAAGCAACGATTGGTTTTTATCTTGAAGTAAAACAAAATATTAAAGCGCTAGATTTAACCGACAAACCACCACTAACGAAAGGCATGTTTGTTACCGCGCGTTTACAAGGTTTTCAATCACAGCAATTTATTATTCCCGAAAAAGCACTTCATGGCGATCAGATCTACATTATGGACTCAGATAACAATCTCAGTATTCGTAAAGTAAATATTCACTTTCGAAGTAAACATGGCGTTGCTATTAGTGGTGACTTTAAAGCTCAGGAAAGACTTATTCTCAATGATATCATCCCCGCAATCCCTGGAATGGCCTTAAAAACACAGGGCTCGGCTGAGGAGAGTGCTAACAAAGAGCAACCTAAACATGGGGATAAGAAATAATGATCAACCTTTTTACCCGCCATCCAACGGTTGCCAACCTATTAATGCTTTGTTTTTTTGTTTTAGGTGTCAGTAACTTAAGTAACATCAAACGTGAAACCTTTCCGGAATTTTCCCCTCCCTACATCATAGCCAACGTTGTATATCCGGGCGCTTCTCCTGCTGAAGTAGAGGAAAGCTTATGCCTGCGCATGGAAGATGCGGTTGATGGGCTAAGTAACATAGAGGAAACCAAATGTGATGCGCAGGAGGGGTTTGCATCACTTACTGTTAAAATGGATGATAAAGCAGATATTGGCCGTTCATTAGTAGATATTCAGACTGAAATTAACGCCATTAAAGACTTTCCCACCCAAATAGAACCGCCAACAGTAAAAGAACTAGATTGGTCTGAGCCCGTTGTTGATATTGCAATTTCTGCACAAGCAAGTTGGCCCCACCTTAAAGATTACGCTGAAAAATTAAAACGCAGTTTAAAGATTGATTATGATGTTAGCTTGGTGACCGTCGCAGGTTTTTCTGATCATCAGTTACGTGTTGAGCTTAATCAACAGGATATGCGCCATCTAGGGTTAACCGTTACACAGATTGCCGACAAAATCGGAAGGCAAAATGTAAAGATGCCAGCTGGCAGCATCGAGCTTAGCGATAAGAACCTGTTGATTCGTTTTGATGAACGTAAAGTAACTGCGCAAGCATTAGGGACAACTATTGTTGCTTCACTTCCTGATGGAGGTGTAGTGCGCTTAAATGATGTTGCAACCATTACCGATCGTTTTGAATTAGACGAAGCAAAGATCCTTTTTAATGGCAAACCTGCTGCCATGTTAAAAATTCAAAAAAATAAAGCTGATGATGCATTACGTATTAAAGAGAGAGTCAATGCATTTGTTGAACACCAACAAAATATTGCACCAGCAGGCGTCACCTTAACAATGACTAATGATATGTCATCATTGCTGAAAGATCGCCTTAGCATGCTACTTAAAAATGGCTGGCAGGGGATCATCTTAGTATTCCTCTCCATGTGGCTCTTCTTTTCATTACGTTACTCACTATGGGTATCTGCAGGGTTACCCGTAGCCTTTTTAGGCGGGTTATTCTTAATGAGTCTTTTTGGCGTCTCTATCAATATTATGACCCTTGTCGGTTTATTGATGGCGATTGGCATTATGATGGACGATGCCATTGTAATTGCCGAATCGGTGGCAGCTCATATAGAAAAAAAACTGCCAGTACATGAAGCGGTCACCAAAGGAGTTAAAAAAGTCGCTCCCGGGGTTCTCTCCTCATTTTTAACCACCGTTTTCATTTTTGGGAGCCTGCTATGGTTAGATGGGCAGATGGGTAAAGTACTATCGGTTGTGCCCTTGGTTTTAATCATGGTATTAAGTGTTAGCCTGATTGAAGCTTTTTTAATATTGCCAAGTCACCTCTACCACTCATTATCTAAGCCAGAAAAAAAAGACAGTACCTTAACGTTTAAACGCACCTTCTTAAATAAATTCGAACACTTTAGAAACACGACTTTAGTAAAAGCAGTCACTTTCGTCGTGAAGTGGCGCTATGCGAGTATTGGCGGAACCATTGGTCTTTTATTTGTTTCTTTTGCATTAGTTGCAGGTGGCGGGTTAAAATTTTTACCCTTTCCAGAGCTTGATGGCGATATTGTCGAAGCACGTATTATTCTTCCACCAGGATCTACCTTAAAACAAACAGAGCAGGTAGCAAACCATATCATTCGTAGTGCGGAAGCCGTTGGCCAACAATTAACAGATAAACACCAAGAGCCAAGTCACCTTATTCGTGATATTACCGCACAATATAATTTTAATGCAGATGCAGGTGAAAGTGGTCCGCATGTTGCGACTGTTAGGCTAGATCTTCTCTCTGCCGAGATAAGAACAACATTCATCGCAGAGATTCTCGACGCATGGCGTATTGAAACGGGTAGCTTAAGCACACCACTATCGTTAGTCTTTAAGCAACCGGCGATGGGGCCTGCTGGACGAGATATTGAAGTGCGCTTAAAGCATGATGACTTAAATTTACTGAAAAAAGCTTCAGTCGAATTACAAACCTACCTCAGTCAATTTCAGGGAGTGAATGGGATTTTAGATGATATGCGCCCAGGTAAAGAGGAAGTCGTCATCAAACTAAAACCGGGTGCAGAAAGTTATGGCGTTGATGGACAAACCATTGCCAGCCAATTACGAGCGGCCTATTACGGGCAAACAGCAGATGAAATTCAAGTTGGCCCTGAAAACATTGAGATCCAAGTACAACTCAATAAAATACAGGCCGGTAGTTTACAATCATTAGCCAATTTCCCGATCATTTTAGATAAAGAGACACAGATACCGCTGAGCGCTATTGCAACCTTAAGTAGTGCGCGTTCTTTTGTACGTATTCAGCGCATTGACGCACAACGAACCGTGACAGTGATGGCCGATGTAGATAGCCACAAAGCAAACGGTTCGGAGATCATCGCGAATATGCGTACTCATTTTCTTCCGCAACTAATCGCAGAATTTCCAGGGTTAAGGGTTGATTTTGAAGGGGCAGCTAAAGAGTCCGCAAAAACGTCTAGCTCATTAATGACAGGATTTACCATCGGTCTGTTTGGCTTATTTGCTATTTTGAGTTTTCAATTTAGAAGCTACCTAGAACCCTTTGTGGTAATGCTAGCTATTCCATTAGCGCTCATTGGCGTGTTCTGGGGACATTTATTAACTGGACACAATCTATCAATGCCATCAATCCTTGGTTTTGTGTCATTGGCCGGCATTGTGGTCAACGATTCAATATTACTAGTGCAATATATTCGCCATCATATTGATGAAGGTGAGAGTGTCCATGAGTCAGTTATCAAAGCCAGTAGAGATCGTTTCCGCGCCGTATTTTTAACATCACTCACTACGGCTGCGGGATTATTACCCTTATTGCTTGAAACCAGCTTGCAAGCTCAGGTAGTACAACCAATTGTTATTTCTATTGTATTTGGTATTTTCAGCTCAACCTTGTTGGTCCTATTTATTATTCCAAGTGCATACGCAATTTTGGCAGATTTTAACTTAGTGCATCAACATAAGGCACTAGATGAGCATTAGTTAATATCGTAATAAAGCTCACATTCACCGCGAGAGTTCGATACAAATAGAGGTCTCGCGATGTATGTTTATACTAATCGAATTAAGTATTTTATCTAAGTTTTATGTAGAAGAAGTGGCTTAGCTCAAAAAAAGTTTACGTAACTATCTGTTATATTTATAAAAAAACTAGAAATAGGTAACTTGCTTTAACCAGTAAAATCAATTCACTATTTACTTTGCTTGGTATTAGAAGCCTTTTAAAATAAAAATAACAACAACCTATCAATTCGTAATATTTCACTCTTTAGACTATTTTTAATATGACTTAATGAGTGAGGGTATCTATGAGCATTTCTAAATGGGCTGAAGAATATTGTATTCAATCCACTGACTTAATGTTACTTTTCGAAGCAGAGCAAGCCTACTTTTGTGAAAGCCCTGCACTGACTAAATTGCTTTCTCATTACGATACTGACATTCGTACCTTTTTTAACGGTTTAACAACAACACAATATCAATCCCCTGATTTTTCCCCCTTTTCTTTATATCTAGACAAAGTCGTATACATTGATAATTTATATTGTTATCAATTAAGCCAGCTCAAAAACGATGAAAATAATTGGCAAAAATTTGCAGATACACTGTCACATTTACACAATGCAATTATGCGAATTAGCCAAGCAAAAACTTTAGATGAGCTTTACCAACAAGCCATTTTAGAGGCACAACAACACCTTTATATTGATCGACTTGCCATTTTACTGCTCGATACAGAAAATAACGAGATGGTGGGTACTTGGGGCACCGATGAAAATGGCAATATCAAAAATGAGAAGCAATTTAGAGGCCCGATTCCAGACTCTCCATGGGTAGAGTTGACCTTAGCTTCCCGCGAAAATGTACAAATTTGGAATGATGTAGATCTACTGTATTACAACAAAGTCATTGGCAAAGGCTGGAATGCAATGGCAGCTATTTGGGATGGCGAAACACCAATAGGTTGGATAGCCTGTGATAATTTAATTAAAAAGCGTCCGATGCAACCCTGGTTAAAGGAGATAATCGGACAATTTGGGCAGGCATTAGGTCATACTATAGTCAGATTTAATCATTTAAAAAAACTGAGTGAAATCAACAACAATCTAGAATCCATAGTTGAAGAGCGATCAACACAACTAAAAGAAAAAGTTAATTTACTTGAAAAAACACAACAGGAGTTGGTGGAGTCTGAAAAATTAGCTTCACTTGGCGCATTGGTTGCAGGTGTTGCCCATGAGGTTAATACCCCAATCGGAATTGGCATTACCGCCTCCTCTCACCTCGTGCTTAAAACACAAGAAATAGAACACCACTATCATAATAAAAGTATGAAAAAATCACAGCTAGAAAGCTATTTTCAGACAGCAACCGAAAGCGCAGAAATTATACAAGATAACCTCACTCGTGCAGGCGATTTAATTAAAAGCTTTAAGCAACTAGCCGTTGACCAATCTATTGATACCTCTTCAGAGGTTAACCTAAAAGAGATCGTTGATAATATTAAGAAGAGCTTTCAACACCAACTTAAGAATCGTCCAATCACTTTTATAAATCATGTCAGTAGCGATCTATTTTTTTACATTTGCCCAGGAAAGTTAAATCAAATTATCACTAACCTAGTGAACAACTCACTAATACATGCATTTGAAGTAGAGGCTAGCGGGAATATAGAAGTAAATGCACGGATTAACAACGACTCCTTACATATTTGTTATTTTGATACTGGTCGTGGTGTAAATAAAGATAATTTAGCCAAGCTATTTGAACCCTTTTATACGACTAAAAGAGGCAAAGGAGGAACAGGCTTAGGGCTAAATATTATTTATAACATGATCAAGAAATTAGGCGGTCAGATTGAGACATCATCTATCCAACCATCGGGATTAAAATTTGATATTACGTTACCTACTCAGGAGAACCTATGAACGATAGCGATCTATTTGAAGATGACTTTTTTGCAGAAGAGGATCAACAGTCGACTGAAGTATTATCACCTTGGAATATTTTAATCGTCGATGATGACGAAGAGATTCATCGTGTCACTCAGATGGCATTATCAAGTTTTTCTTTTGAAAATAGACCGCTACACTTTATTAGTGCGATGTCTGCACAGCAAGGAAAAGAGGCTTTCTTAAATAACAGCGACATTGCAATGGTATTACTCGATGTAGTGATGGAAACTGATCATGCAGGTTTAGAGCTAGCGAAATGGATTCGAGAAGAGCATACTAATTTAAATGTACGCATCGTTTTAAGAACCGGACAGCCGGGACAAGCCCCTGAACAGTCTGTTATTCGCGACTACGATATTAACGACTACAAGGCTAAAACAGAGTTAACCACCCAAAAGTTGTACACGGCAACTTTAACCGCACTTCGTGCTTACCAACACATTATGATTTTAGATCGCAGTAAACAGGGTATGGAACATGTTATCCAAGCGACTAAAAAAGTAATGGATAAAATGGGCTTCATCGCCTTCACTAAAGCGGCCCTAGAGCAAATTATTACCTTAATGAAAGTTAACGATAGCATGTTAGTTAACCTCAATAGTCACGCCATCGAGTTTGTTCCTCAGCAGAGTAAAATTCAAACAATTTGTGGTACAGGCATCTATGAAAATGTATCTGAGCAATGCTCTCATCTCGACCAACTGCCTTTTCAGACCTTATTAAATCAAGCGCTAAAAGAGGGAAAGTCAGTGTTTACAGCAGATGAACTGCTGATCTACTGCAAAAGCGAATCACATGCAGTGATGTTCTATATCTCAACTGAACACCCTCTTAGTCAATTAGATAAACACTTATTGGAAGTATTTGCTGAAAACCTCATTGTCGGTTTAAAAAATATTGAACTACACGAATTGATGAAACATTCGCAGCGCGAAGTTATCTATCGCTTAACTGAAGTAGTCGAAAGTCGCTCCAATGAAACGGGATATCACGTTAAACGTGTTGCTAAATATTGTCAGCTATTAGCTTCGTTATATGGTTTGAAAGAGGAGGAGTGTGAAACACTCTATTTTGCTTCTCCCTTACACGACATCGGTAAAGTAGGCATTCCAGATCGAATTCTCAATAAACCTGCGCGCCTTGATGCTGACGAGTGGAAAGTAATGCAAACGCATGCTCAATTAGGCGAACAAATGCTTAATGGCTCAGGACTAGAACTACTTGATGCTGGTGCTATTATCGCTGGGACACATCATGAACGCTGGGATGGAATGGGCTACCCTAAGGGTTTATCTGGGACTGACATTCCAATCTATGGACGAATTTGTTCATTGGCAGATATCTTTGACGCACTTTGCTCAACACGTGCTTACAAAAAACCTTGGCCTATTGAAGAGGTTTTAAGCTATATTAAAGCGGAGTCTGGAAAATTTTTTGAACCGCGATTAGTCGAATTATTTTTGGCTAATATCGATCAGTTTTTAATGATTAAAGATGCGTTAAAAGATCCACATTAAAGCGCTACATTAATTGCTCACACAACTCTGATAAAGTGCGAGCCATTGCTGATAAGTAAAAAATGAATACGCAGGAACACCGCAATAGCTTATTTCATCGTCGCAATATTTACGATCTATCGCGCTTAATTGTTGACTTACACACTCATTATTAATCCGATGATTAAGCTTATAGGCCACTATATTTTGTCGCTCAAGTGAAGAAAGTGGCAAATATTCAGTGGTCCGTGAACTACAGGCGATAAGCGATAAACCAACAGCTAAAATGAGCAGTGATTTAATCTTTCTTTTCAATGGTCACCTGAATATTTTTACTATTACCAGCAAACCATTTTTGTACGTATAAGCTTCCTACAATCGGTGCTTGTCCTTCCTCTGGTACCTCTTTATAGCGCACGCTATTTTTGGTTTCTTTCTCTATTTCAAAATTAACTATTTTGCTACTCATGTTGACTCCTGAGCTAATAATGCTTTTTTAGCTGCTTTTTTCTCTCTACGACGACGCTTAAAAAAGTCACTAATTTTAGTCGCACAGAGTGCTTCATCGACCCCTGCTGTGACCTCTATTTGGTGATTTAATTGCGTGTTTTGTACTAAGTTAAACACCGACCCAGCAGCACCGGTTTTATAATCGCCAGCCCCATAAACAAGACGCTTAATGCGCGCATGCACTAATGCACCCGCGCACATTGGGCAAGGCTCAAGGGTAACATAAAGAGTACAGTCAATAAGGCGATAATTTTCGACCACTTTACCTGCAGCGCGAATAGCCATGATTTCAGCATGTGCACATGCATCGTGATTAACAATAGAAAGGTTCCACCCCTCGGCAACGATTTGATCATCTTTCACTAAAACCGCTCCAACAGGGATCTCGTTATTCTGCTCAGCTTTATCAGCAAGCGATAACGCATAACGCATCCATTTTTGGTCAATTTGTTGCTGGGTTGATGCTTCTGCTAGCGACGCTTTATCTTCTATCACTACATTACCAGCGAGTAATAAAGCTCATTTAGCTCAAAGCCATAGACTAAATAAACCCAACCCGCGATAGCTAAGTAAGGACCAAAAGGCATAGGGCGACTCTGTTTATCCTTTGAAGCGGCAATAACAGCGATACCAATAATTGCCCCCGCAAAAGAGGAAAGCAAAATAATCATTGGCAATGCTTGCCAACCAAACCAAGCACCTAAGGCAGCCAGTAATTTAAAATCACCGTACCCCATTCCCTCTTTACCGGTCAGCAGTTTAAACGCCCAGTAAATAGACCAAAGGCTCATATAACCAAACACAGCACCTAAGACTGCATCGGTTAACCCAGTAAAAGTACCTGATATATTGATAATCAAACCAAACCATAATAGCGGTAAAGTCAGCTGATCAGGCAATAACATCGTATCGAAATCGATGAAGGTTAAACTAATCAAAACCCAAGTAAACAGCAACGCAAATAACAATGGCCAACCAAAGGGAATAACCATTGCGACAGCCAGTGACATAAACCCAGTAAGCAATTCAATCGTTGGGTAACGTTTACTGATTTTACAGCCACAGTGCTTACAACAGCCCTTTTGCACTAACCAACTAATCAGCGGGATATTTTCACTAGAGCCGATCAGGTGATTACATTGAGGGCAACGCGAGCGAGGCAATACAAGGTTAAAGACCTCTTCATCGGCTTTAATATTAGCTTCAGGAAAGCACTCTGCACACTCAGCCTTCCATGCACGTTCCATCATTACAGGTAAGCGGTAGATAACAACATTTAAGAATGATCCTACCAGCACTCCCAATATGATCACCGAAGCATAAAGTAGTGCAGGCACCTGTTCCATCAACATCATAAAATCATTCATTAAATTTAATTACCTTACGCTTCAACAGGTGGACAGATTTCATCATCTGCAAAAAAATAAGCAATTTCACGTGATGCCGATTCAGGGCTATCTGATCCGTGTACAGCATTAAAACGCATCGACGTTGCAAAATCAGCACGAATTGTACCTGGTGCAGCTTGCGCGGGATCTGTTTTACCAATCACTTCGCGGTAATGCGTTATCGCATTTTCACCTTGTAATACTTGCACTGTTATCGGCCCTGAAGTCATAAATTCAACTAATGGCTCAAAAAACTCTTTGCCTTCATGCTCTGCATAAAACCCTTCTGCTTGTGCTTTACTCATATGTACCATTTTGATGGCAACAGGAGTTAATCCAGCTTGTTCAAAACGGCCTAAAATAGTACCAATTAATTGTTTACGCACTGCGTCTGGTTTAATAATCGAAAGTGTTCTTTGTAATGGCATAATAAATACTTTAAAAATGTGAATTGAAAGCGCAATATAACCAGTAAACTCAGACTCTTCAACCGGAATATAGGCATATGAAACGGCAGCTCACACTTCCTTTAATAAGAATGATAGTCAAACCGTTATGCCTCGTGACACTGTCATTTTTCGCTGTCGTAAACACTGCAGTGGCAATATTTCCAGAGGCTTCTTCACAACTAACGTTATTCGATCAAGATTCATTAAGCTATCAAGCGACCTGCCCTAACTTGTATGTACAACCAACACCTAATACGGCGCTAACAGCTCCATTTCAACTACTTAACTGGAATATTTATAAACAACAACGTCAAAATTGGCGCACTAGTTTAAGGGAGTGGGCAATAAGTGCAGATATTATTACCCTTCAAGAAGCAAAACTATCAACTAATTTACGGAATTTTAGTGCACAAAATAACCTCTACTTTTTGCACAACTATGCCTTTAAATACCGAGGAATGATTTATGGTGTTAATACTCTGAGTAAAGTGAAGCCACAATCATTCTGTGGCTCTTTAGAAAATGAACCGTGGATCATTATCCCTAAAGCAGGGTTGGCAAGTACATACATACTCAATAACTATGATTTACCTTTACTCGTCATTAATCTACACGGTGTTAACTTTACTTTTACTGCACAGCCACTAAAAGAGCAATTGTCCCCCTACTTAGCTTTAATAAAACAGCACAAAGGACCCATTATTTTTAGTGGTGATTTTAATACATGGAGTGATGCGCGTTTAGAACGCGTAGAGCAAGCTTTGATAACATTAGGGTTTTCTGAAGCGCAATTTAATGAAGATGAGCGCTTAACCGCATTTGGCTTACCACTGGATCATATATATTTTCGCGGTTTAAAAGTGATTGAAGCAAAAAGTATAGCGACAGATTCTTCAGACCATAGCCCACAATTAGTAACATTTGATCTATTATGATTGCTTTTTAAAATATAAATAATGTATTTAAATGGGGGATGATTGAAGTAAGTAAGAATGGAGCGGCACAAGAGGTTCGAACTCTTGACCCCAACCTTGGCAAGGTTGTGCTCTACCACTGAGCTAGTGCCGCATATATTCTTTAAGTATCAAGAGGAAACTCTTGACTCCAACTATTCTTGTCAAAGGTTCTTAACAAACAGCGCTAGTGCCGTATATATTTTTTACTACTAAGACAACGTAAATTTTAGTAAGAATGGAGCGGCACAAGAGGTTCGAACTCTTGACCCCAACCTTGGCAAGGTTGTGCTCTACCACTGAGCTAGTGCCGCATATATTCTTTAAACATCAAAAGAAAACTCTTGACTACAGCTATTCTTGTCAAAGGTTCTTAACAAACAGCGCTAGTGCCGGGTATATTCTTTAATGCTTATATTGTCTTGATATGAATAAAATGGAGCGGCACAAGAGGTTCGAACTCTTGACCCCAACCTTGGCAAGGTTGTGCTCTACCACTGAGCTAGTGCCGCATATAATGTTATTCATTACTTAGCTAAACATCTAATTGATGCCCGCTTTGTATGGGGTGGGATTATAGAGAGGAGGCAAATGAATGCAAGCTTTTTTTGTGGTTTTTAGTCAATCCAAAGCTTGCTTGCTGAGTTTTTGTGCAAATAAAAGTGAGTTTGAAAAATTAATCCTAAAATTTAAAAAAGTGCTCACGGTAGTGTTTCAGCTCAGAAATAGACTCTTGAATGTCCATCATTGCCATATGTGTCCCTTGTTTTTTATGGCTAGCGGTCATTTCTGGCGCCCAACGTCTCCCTAACTCTTTAATCGTGCTGACATCGATACTACGGTAATGGAAATGGGCTTCTAGCGATTTCATATAACGCACTAAAAAGCGGCGATCTTGGCCAATACTGTTACCGCATAACGGTGAAGCGCCCGCTTCTGTCCATTTTTTTAGAAAATCTAAAGTTTGCTGTTCAGCTTGTGCACAACTAATATTGCTATTAATAACACGTTCAGTTAATCCTGATTCGCCATGATGCTTAACACACCATTCATCCATGGCATCCATCTTTTCTTTACTTTCATGAATCACGATTTCAGGCCCTTCAGCAATCACATTAAGATCGCTATCTGTTACCACAGTGGCAATTTCTATAATGGTATCAGTCTCTGGATCAAGACCCGTCATCTCTAAATCGATCCATATTAAGTTATTATTCATGCTTATTGTGATCCTTTTCTCTACGAGAGAGCGCTCTTTTGCTAAATCATTTACAAAATATAGTATGATACTGCATTAATACAATATGTGATAGTTAAGTAATCGTTAAGGAAGCCTGTGGCTAAGAAGCAAAAACTCAGCAAAAATCAAGTACGTCGTGTTCAAAGTAATCATAATAAACGATTGAAAAAAAATGAGAACAAACAATGGGATGAATCTGAACTTGGTGCACAACTTGAAGGCGTCGTAATCAGCCGCTTTGGACAACATGCCGATATTGAAGACGAAAACGGTAACGTTGAACGCTGTAACTTACGTCGCGCAGTTAAATCCTTAGTTACCGGTGATAAAGTAGTATGGCGAGCAGGTAACGAATCGCATCAAGGTATCAGTGGTGTCGTGGAGGCTGTTCACCCACGCAAAACAGTACTGACACGGCCCGACTATTACGACGGTATCAAACCAATTGCGGCGAACATCGACCACATTATAATAGTTAGCTCAATTGCACCTGAGTTTTCACGCAATATTATTGATCGTTATTTAGTCGCCTGTGAAGATATCGGCATTACCCCCATTATTGTTCTTAATAAAAGCGACCTACTTGACGATAGCTCACGTGAACTAATTGATAATGAACTACAAAGTTATCGCGATATCGGTTATAACGTACTTTATAGTTCAATGCATGGTGATGGGCTTGATAGCCTTAAATCAGTAATGAAAGACAAAGTTAATATTTTTGTTGGCCAATCAGGTGTTGGTAAAACATCCCTTTTAAATATGTTATTACCCGAAGTTGAAGCGATAACGGGCGAAATATCAGAAGGCTCTGGTTTAGGCAAACACACAACAACGACGGCACGCTTATATCACTTTCCTGATGGTGGTGATCTCATTGATAGCCCAGGAATTCGTGAATTTTCGTTATGGCACTTGGCACCTGAACGTATCGCCAGTGGATTTATTGAGTTTAGAGAACACTTAGGCGGTTGTCGCTTTCGCGATTGTAAACATAAAATTGACCCAGGTTGCGCATTAGTGGCAGCTGTAGAAGCGGGTAAAATAGATGAAGCACGTTATCACAGCTTTATACGCATTTTAGAAACCATGGATGATGCTAAAAATGCTCGTCACCGTGATCCAAATACACACTAGAGATAGAGAATAACATGATCGATCAATTTAAAATTATTGGACAATACATTTTACCTAAACACCTTTTGTCGCGTTTAACAGGGAAATTAGCTGCAGCCAAAGCAGGTAAACTCACCACTTTTTTAATTAAGCAATTTATTGCTAAATACAAAATTAATATGAGTGAAGCCAAACATCCAGAGCCAGAGTACTTTGAAACCTTTAATGATTTTTTCACGCGTGAACTTAAGCAAGATGCACGTACTATTATTGAAGGTGACAGTAACCTTGCTACACCTGTAGATGGCAAAGTAAGCCAACAGGGAGATATTAAAGAGGGGCGTATTTTCCAAGCAAAAGGACACGACTTTAGTTTGCGCGAGTTATTAGGTGGGCGTGATGATATTGCAGCACCTTTTGATGAAGGGATCTTCTCAACCGTTTATTTAGCACCGAAAGACTATCACCGCATCCATATGCCTATTACCGGTAAATTAGAGCAGATGATCTTTATTCCAGGTGATCTTTTTTCTGTAAATCCATTAACCGCAGAAAATGTGCCTAACCTCTTTGCGCGCAATGAACGTGCTGTTGCCATTTTCTCAACAGCTGTCGGCCCAATGGCAATGGTTTTAGTGGGGGCAACTATCGTCGCGAGTATTGAAACTGTCTGGGCTGGTACATTAAAGGGCAAAGATATTCAATATTGGGATTATAAAGACCAAGATATAACCCTTGAAAAAGGCGCAGAGATGGGGCGCTTTAAACTTGGCAGTACTATCGTGGCTTTATTTCCTAAGGGCAGTATCGACTTTGCAACAGAACTCGAAGCAGGTTCGGTAACACGTTTAGGTGAGCTATTTGCTACTGTAAAATAAAGTAATGAAATAAAAATAACACTCATCGATATCCAGAGGGGAATTCAACGCCCCCTCTTTTAACTCTCTATCGCTAAACACAAAGAGTATTAGCCACCCTATGACACAACCATTATCTGCAGCACAATATTTAAAAAAGATTCTTTTAGCGCCTGTTTACGAAGCGGCTATCGAAACGCCTTTACAGCCAATGAATAAACTTTCTCAACGCTTGAATAATCACATACTCTTAAAACGTGAAGACAGGCAGCCAGTTCACTCTTTTAAATTACGTGGTGCTTATAATAAATTAGCCAACCTTTCTGATGCACAAAAACAGTGCGGTGTCATTGCAGCCTCGGCAGGTAATCATGCACAAGGTGTAGCGATGTCAGCCCAAAAAATGGGAATTAAAGCAACTATCGTGATGCCTAAAACCACACCAGATATCAAAGTCAGCTCCGTACGCGCCTTTGGTGCAAGCGTGGTGTTACACGGCGATAGCTTTGATGCTGCCAGTCAACATAGCCAACACCTTGCCCAACTGCACAATTACACCCCCATGCATCCTTTTGACGACAGTGATGTAATCGCTGGCCAAGGTACTATAGGCAAAGAGTTAATACAGCAAAATGCCCACCTTGATAAAATTTTTGTTCCTGTCGGTGGCGGTGGTTTAGCGGCCGGAATTGCTGTTTACATTAAACAACTCCTTCCACACATCAAAATAATTGCCGTTGAGCCCGAAGACGCGGCTTGCTTAAAAGTCGCACTCGACCATGGTGGCCCGATCACCTTAAGCCGTGTTGGTCTTTTTGCAGATGGCGTCGCGGTAAAAACCATCGGTACTGAAACCTTCCGTTTATGTCAGCAATATATAGATGAAGTGATCACCGTCAGTAGCGATGAAATATGTGCAGCCGTAAAAGATATTTTTGAAGATACTCGCGCAATTGCAGAGCCCGCTGGCGCACTTTCTATTGCAGGATTAAAAAAATACAGTCAACAACATCAACTTGAAGGTGAACAACTCGGTGCCATTTTAAGCGGTGCAAACGTTAACTTTCATGGTTTGCGTTATGTTTCAGAACGCTGCGAATTAGGTGAGCAGAAAGAAAGTATTATTGCTGTGACAATTCCCGAAAAACAGGGAGCCTTCTTAGATTTCTGTAATGAACTAGATAGCCGTGCGATCACTGAATTTAACTACCGCTTTAATTCACGTAAAGAAGCCAATATATTTGTCGGCATTCGCACACCAGAAGGAGCTTCAGAGCTATTAGAACTAACCGATAAACTTATTGAAAAAGGTTATGCCGTTGCCGACTTGAGCCATGATGAAGTGGCAAAATTACATTTACGCTACATGGTTGGTGGCGCGCCTGTTGAACACCTGAAAGAGCGCTTGTATAGTTTTGAATTTCCAGAGCATCCCAACGCCCTACTTAAATTTTTGAATATGCTTGGCACTCATGCCAATATTACCCTCTTTCATTATCGTAATCATGGCGCGGCTTACGGGCAGGTATTAGCAGGGTTTGAGATTGAAAATAATGATGTTACCGCATTCACCGAATACTTAAACGCACTCGGTTATAACTATAAAGATGAAACTGATAACCAAGCATACCGCTTCTTCTTATCAAATAAGTAATAGGAATAAAGTCACCGATGATCCCGAGTAAACGCATAAACCGTCTTTTTAGACGTTTTGCACGCCGCATGAGTTGGCCTGCAATGTTCACTTTAGTAGTCGCACAAGCACTGATCACCTATCTACTGTTTTATCTAGCGGGCGAACATGAGTTAGTAAGCCACCCATTGCAGTTTATCTATTACAATATGGTGGTCGTCTCAACAGTTGGTTTTGGTGATTTTAGCCCCGTTACCCACGCAGGAAGATTAATTGTTTCCTTTTGGCAGATCCCATCTGGCTTAATTATCTTTGCCTCTTTTATTGGTAAAGTAACCCAACTCTTTATAAACATAGCGAGAAGAAATATGAACGGCACCAATGACTTTTACCATTACGATGATCACATCTTGCTATTATGCTGGGATGACCATTCAACAAGACAAATAGTGAAGCTCATTCTTGGTGATAAAAAACGTCAGAAACGACAAATTTTACTCTGTGTTACTGATGATATTAAAAATCCTTTTCCAGATAATATGGATGTTTCCTTTGCAAGGTTACGCACTTTTTCCGATAAAAAGGAATTAGACAGGGTAGCAATCAGTAAGGCTAAAAGGATTATTGTCGATGGGAAATCAGATGATGAGACGCTTTCAATTGCACTCAGCATTGCCACCTTTGCCGCGAAAGATGCCAATATTTCTGCGCATTTCTTTGATAAAACCAAAGCGCAATTGCTTAAAATGCACTGCCCACATATCGAGTGTAGCATCGATAACAGTGCCAAAATGATGGTACGTAGCATGCAAGATCCAGGTTCAAGTCAAGTTACTGAACAGCTTTTATCTACTTTAAGTGGAGCAACGCTGTACTGCTTACAACTCCCTGAACTTGATAAAGAGCTCACCTTTGGAACCCTCTTTAATAACCTAAAAGAAAATTATCAAATGACATTAATCGGGCTTAGTTACTTTAAAAATGGCGATGATATGCAACTTAACCCTGCTTTGGATCTGCCTATAAAAAATGGATGTTATCTTCATTATATCGCCCATGAACGTATTGATGCCGAAGCTATTAGCTGGCAGAGCATTTAGCCGTAGACAATGGAATTAAGTATGCGTTCTACATTTTGCGCAGTAAAAGTGACTTAACTTAAGGTCAAATTAGACGTCAATACTTGTTTCCTTTTCGAAAACCTCAACGAAGCGATACAATACCGTTATTTCCGCGAATTTCGGCGTTAAACCATCTACCAATAACCAGTTATTACGACGATAATTTGCCTTGAACTACGCAAAACTAACGGCACTGTTTTATAAAAGTAGCAACATCATGATTTTAAAAGCCATCACGCTTCGATTTACCAGAATTGAGTTAAAATAAGCTACTGATTTATTATCAATAATATCTATTTTTGTTTTTTTAGTTAGAATTAAAACTAATTTAACATTCCTGCAACGTGAGTATTTATGGCTAATACATTTTATCTGCTACTCCTACTATTATTTTCTTCTTCAAGCTTCGCATTGCTCGATCTTAATATGAGTCGTCAAAAAAGCTTAACCCCAGCAGCAACAACACTACATCAAGCGGTAAGCGAACTCCCTGAGCTACATTTTTTAGATCAGCAGCAGCAAAAAGCAGTTGATAACTTATTGGTGCGTGTATTAGATGAACAGGCTAAACAAATTAATTATTTTAAAACCGAGTTGATTGCATACAAAGCCTCACCAGACTCAGCACAAGCATGGAAAAATGCCCAAAGAGGATATTACTCTACCTTAAGCCTTAGTCATGATAAGCAAAAATTATTGTCATTGAGTAGCCCGCCAATTAGAGACTTGGTTACCGGGTTTGGCCCTGAGGGGGTAAGACAATTTAAATCTGAACTTTATCTGACAAGACTAAATGTAGAGTTTTATTTACACCAAGAGATACGCGCCTTTAAACGTTTTGTAGAAGATATTTTTATCTCACCTATCCCCGTACTTGTGGTTATTTTTAAAGTATTCATGCTTCAAGTTATTATGTTTTGGTGGTTACGAAATAGTAATCGTTTTATTACGCTATTGCGCGATAAGATAAGTAAAAATGGACGGTCTACCAACCTCTGGTTACATTTGCTTTGGTATGTCGCTCGTGCACATCGTGCCATTGCATGGCTCATCAGCATCACTTTATCACTGCGTATCATTGCTCAACTCCCTAGCTTGCAACATCTGGTGTTCTTAGAGATCTTTACTTGGTGGATTTTAGGTGGAGCCATCGCGGTAAGTTTTATTCTAGAGTTTGCTTATCAGCACAGTCGCCGATTAAGCAAAGCAATAATCACATTGCGACTTTCTACTATCCGTTTATATGTATGGGGATTTATTAGTACAGGGCTTATTTCGCAAATTTCAGAGATGACGCTAGGTAAAGGGACAATCTATGCGTGGATATCCTCATTAATTTTCTTTTTCTACTTGCTCTTGACTCTCTATTCGCTTCATAAATGGAAAGCCTTTATTTTTGAACGTTTAGCGACAAAAAAAGAGCAACCAGCCTTAGTAAAGTGGGCAAATGATAACAAGCAACGCTGGATATTTGCCAGTTTAAGTACCGCGATAGCCGCTAGTTGGCTTATTTTACGCACTCTACAACATTATCTGATTGATCTCTTATCGCACTCACAATTGTTTAGCCATGCTCTTGCTTACCTTTTCCGTATTGAAGTTGCTAAGCAAAGCGAAAATGAAAGTGAGCAACTGCACCTCGAAGCCATTCGAGGGGAAGAGACTTTTAGTTATGTACGTCCCGGTAGTGCAGACAGTTTGCTAATCCCTGAATATGCTCAACAAAGTTATGATGCATTAGCCACCTATCTACTTAGTGACAAGCCTGCGGTTTGTGTCTTATCGGGAGAAAGAGGTGTGGGAACAACGACATTATTACGGCGTTTCTTACATGATGTAGATGATGCACAAGCGATTTATGTCAGTTGTCCACATGAGGGCTTTGATGCTCTAATGGCATTGATTTGTGAGCAATTAGGCCTGCCCGATTCCGGTGAGGCATTGTTGTTAACCCATCTTCGTAGCACCTCTAAATGTTATCTATTTGCCTTCGATAACGTGCAACGCTTAGTTAAACCGCAGGTCGGTGGTTTAGCACCTTTAATGCGGTTAACGAATTTATTACGTCAATCTAAAAATAGCCATCGCGCTTTATTAGCCATTGAAAAGTCTAGTTGGCGCTTTGTTGACAGGGCTAGAGGCGAGCGTTTGTTATTTGATTTAGTTGAGTTTTTACCTCGTTGGAAGGAAAGTGAAATAAGCCAGTTATTGGCTAGTCGCATTACAGATAATGGACAATATGCCCTCTCTTTTGATGGCCTCGCACTACCAAGGCAATGGGAAAAAGATGAATTAAGCGAAGATCAACGTGCCTGCCATGGTTTTTATCGTATTCTTTGGGACTACTCCGATGGTAACCCAACGGTCGCCTTACGCTTTTTTAGGCGCTCATTGTTTAAAAACAGTGAAACCAATACCGTTCAGGTACGTCTCTTTCAAATACCTTCTTCAGAAGGATTAGAAAAAATGCCGAAACCTATGCTGGCCGTTTTACGCTCTATTGTGCAACTAGAAGTGGCTTCTCCTGAAGAGTTAACTGATTGTACACGCTTGAGTATTAATGAGGTGATCAGTACATTGCGCTATTTTCAAAGCCGTGGCTATATTGAGTGGTCGGGTGAAAAATTACGAGTTTCCGATTTATGGTTCCGTAACATAACAAACATCTTACATCGTCAACATTTACTGGTGAAATAACATGCTACGTCATCTATCAATAATACTTTTTATAATCGCTTCTCAAAGCGTTTCGGCAACTGAATTAGATACAGCCCCCCTTGATAACCTACAAGACTTTGCCAGCTTAATTCGTTGGAGTGGCGTTTTCGCATCACTGATTATTATCGCTTGTGCATGGTTACTATTGCGTTTTATCGATTCCTTAGTCTCCAACATTGGCGATCAATTTGTGCAACGCCGAATGCTCTTACAAAAGCTACAATCGTTTTTTCAATTCTTCGTTTATATGTCTACTGCCGTGAGTGTCTTTATGTTGAGCTTTCGTGTTGATGAGCGAATTCTTGCTTTAATCGGCGGTACGATTGCGGTATCAGTTGGCTTTGCTTTGAAAGATCTGACCGCTTCTTTTGTCGCCGGATTAACCATCATGATTGATCGTCCTTTTCAAGTTGGAGATCGCGTTACTTTTGAGGGGCATTACGGTGACATTGTCGCAATCGGACTGCGATCTGTACGCATGAATACTTTAAATGACGATATTATTACCATACCAAATAACAAGTTTTTGAATGAGGTGGTAAGTAGCGGTAACTACGGTGCACTCGATATGCAGGTAGTGATCCCTTTCCATGTAGGCCTTGATCAGGACATCACATTAGCACGTGAACTAATTCAAGAGTGCGCTTCTTCAAGCCGATATATTCACTTACCAAAACCAGTCGTTGTTTTAGTGCAACAAACGATCACAGATAACTACTTAGCGATAAAACTGACTTGTAAAGTGTACGTGGTAGACACTAAATATGAAAAACTATTTGAAAGTGATATCACCCTACGTGTTATGAGTGAATTTAGAAAACATAATATTTTGCCACCAGCGATTGCGGTAAAAACAGCTTAATCATAAACATTATGATGAAATTGATTTTTTATTAACTTGTACCAATTTATCAAGCTTAAGCAAATTAATTCAAGGTATTGTATAGCGAATCAATACCTTACTTGTCAGCAAGTGAAACTATTTCATAAGGGGTATAAAATAACTTCATCGGGATTGATTGACAGCGCGCCTTAAATTCCTATAATCGCCCTCTTTATGTGTATTAGCGTTTAGTAATACTTAAATGGGAAGCATGAGTAAGCATGCACTGCCCCCGCAACTGTGAGCCTTTTAAATATTTAAAGGCAAGTCAGATACCAGCATAAAAACGTCACTTCCAGTTCACGGGTTGGTTTTCTGGAGCGTAAATAACTTTTTATGCATTACTCATTTGTATATGGCTAAAAATGTTGTCCCCATGCTTGTGGCGAACAAGAGGAAGTTTTCTCTCTGTTGCTGTCATAGCCTTAAAAGAAAACTTCCAAAATATTTTTATTAAAAGGAAGTTCCATGTTTACCCATCGCTACACACCTATCGCACTCACATTATTTAGCTTATTCAGTGTTCAAGCATTGGCTGAAGAAAGCCTTCAAACCGATGACAGAATGAATGTGTTAATCAGCAAAGGTTATAGTACTCCGGCTGCAACCACTCAAAATTACAGTGGTGATACCGTAATTAATATTGTGCCAACCAGTAACGATATTAATAAACCACTAGACCAATTAATTGCCGAAAACTCACCGGGTTTTGTGCATACTAATTCAGGGACTTCAAAGCATAATTCAAACAACTACCATCGCGGTCTTTCTGATAAATATACCTTGTACCTATTAAATGGCGTAGCCTTCCCAACCTCTACACTGGGCAGTCAAAACCTACCCGACATTCCGATCGAATCGATTGCACTTATTGAGGTGATCCGTGGTGCACAAGCATCGCTATATGGCTCAAACTCACTCACTGGTGTGGTTAATATCATCACCAAGACAGGAGATGAACGTGATGCACAAATTAATATTAGCGGTGGCTCACACAACACAGGACGACTAGGTGGGGTTTATGCTGATAATTTTGGAAAATTTCATTTTATGACATCATTGGAAGTCGATAAATCAGACGGTTATGAGTTTATCGAAGCCTCGGATGAAGATTTTGGTTATCAAACTTACTCAATGAACACTTATTTGGCCTATGTTAATGAGCATAATCGATTCTCTTTAGCGCTGATTAATGGCACATCTGATCTTGAAATATATGAGTCTTACCCGAGCGCAGGGAAAGCAGAAACCTCGCAAGATTCGCTACAGTTAACTGGTAAATATATTCAGCGAATTAACCGCAATATCTCTTCTGAGTTAACACTTTCAGGCGCGAAAATTGATCTCAATGCGGGCCATCATAACTCTACAGATGTTGATAACTATGCAACTGATGAAGGGCTTGCACAATTGCATTTCAACAGCCAGTGGGAACAGGTCGCACTGAATTTTGGTGGTGAGTTTATTCATTCAAAATATAACTCAAATGAAAATAGCGAATCACGAGATCAAACAGCTGTCTACCTCGCGTTTAGTGCAGATGCCACTGATTACCTGAACTTCTCAGGCGGTTTACGTAACGATCACTATTCTGACTTCGGTGATGCTCTTACCTACTCAGCTGGCGTTGCATTATTTGACTTCGCGAATTTAAGCTATAAAACCTCTTTTACCGCTCCTTCATACAACGATCTTTACTGGCCAAACAGCGGTAATCCAGAATTAGAGCCGGAAGAGGGTGAAATGTTAGAGCTGGCATTGACTCATAACGTCAATACCGAAAGCGCGCATATTCCGTTAAAGTTGAACCTATACACAGGCTCCTTAGACAATAAAATTGAATGGGCTCCTATTTCAGAAGGTTCTTGGAATTGGTCACCCTTTAATATCGGTAAAGTGGATATCAAAGGAATCGAAGCGTATGCCCAATATAATGCACAGCAATTCATTTTTGATATTGCAGGATCATATACAGAAAGTATTGATAAAAGCACCAATGAGCAGTTAAAGAATGTGCCAGAATGGTCAGGCTCATCAAGCATTCAATATAACGCACCATTAGGCATTACACCTAAATTAAGTTACTCATATATTGGTAAACGTACTGGCTCTTATGGTGATTTAGATGAGGCTCATCTACTTGATTTTGCCATTAGTTATCAGGTCATCAAGCATATCAATCTTGGTTTTAGTATCAATAACCTAACCGATAATGATCAGACATTATATAGCGGGTATAATGCAGATGGTAGAACATTCCAGTTCACAATTGGTGCAAACCTGTAAGCGAAAGTTAGGCCAGCTGTATTAATAATGCGCTATGGCTAAAACATAAATTCGTACAAAAAAGGAGGGTAAATGAACAATTTCAAACTACTGTTATTTACCCTTTTTTTATTGCTATTAATCACCTTTGTACAAATCAAAACAGATCTTTTTGTCCTTTTTGAAGAGGGGACAGGTAACTTTACCACGCAAATAAATGGAGAGAATTACCCTAAGACACTCACTGATGTCACCGGCATTAGCTATCAGTTGACACAACCACCACAGCGAATTCTATCAGCAACATTAGTAACGGATCACATCCTTGCTGACCTTATCGATCCTGCACGTTTAGTCGCAGTCAGTAGTTATGTGGATTATCCAAGTCTCTCCAACATCGTTGGTTTTTACGATAAAAGCATTAGTCGCACCCAAGGTGAAATCGAATCGATGCTAGCATTGCAGCCCGACCTTGTCTTTGTTGCATCCTATAGCAACCCAGAAACCGTGCGTTACTTATTACGCAGTGGCATCGCCATCGTTCGCCTTAGCGAATTTAAAAGCTTTAACGATATTTTTAATAATATAAATATCGTTGCCTCCGTAACCGATACACAACAACAAGCTCAAGATGTCATTAAGCAGATACAAAACCGACTACAACATATTCAAAAACAGGTAGCAGATAAGCCCAAGCCACGGGTTTTATATTACGACATGAATGGCTATAGCGTCGGCGGGGATTCATTGATGGATGAAGCTATCACAATTTCCGGTGGGCTCAACGTTACCGCAGGTGTGCTACCCGATGGTGAAAATAGAATTAGTGAAGAACTTGCCATCTCATTGCAACCCGATGTCATTGTGATGAATCAATGGGTATTTAACCAAAATGAAGGGCAAGCATCTCCTGCTGAAATTTTAATGGCTAAAACGGCTTGGCAAAATGTCCCCGCCATTAAACATAATCGCGTATATGCAGTGCCCGGTACTTGGCTACGCAGCGTATCACAACACAGAATAAAAGGGGTAGAGGCAATTTCAAAATTACTGCATCCTGATATCACCCTGGCTCAAGAGAGTAAAAATGACTTATAAGTACATTACTATTCCCGTTATCTTTTCCCTATTAACTGCACTGTTTTTTGCATTATTAATTGGCGCGCTATTAAAAGGGCCAACCGATATTTCAGTGGCACAAATTGGCGATATTCTTAGTGAACGATTATTAGGAACCAGCAATCCGAACATCGTCGATTGGCAACGTAATATTATTATCGATATCCGCTTACCACGCGCCTTAATTGCTCTATTTGCAGGCGCTAGCTTGGCATTATGTGGTTTAGTGATGCAGGGTATGTTTCGTAACCCGCTTGCGTCCCCTTCCGTGCTTGGCGTTTCATCTGGCGCTTCATTAGGTGCAGTGATTGCTATTTATTTAGGGGCATCACTGTTTTCTGCTTGGGCAATTCCATTGTTTGCCTTTATTGGCGCAGGCATTTCTCTCAGTGTGGTATATCGCATTGCTTCCTCACGCGGGCAAACCAGTATCAGCACATTATTGCTTTCAGGTGTCGCAATCAGTGCATTGAATGTTGCAGCGATTTCATTACTACTTGCCCTATCATTAAGTAATTGGGATGTCGCGCGAATGATCATTTACTGGACCATGGGCGGACTTGATGGGCGAACTTGGGATCATGTATTGATCATATTACCAATTGTAGTCAGTGGTTTTATCGCTTTGCTATTTTACAGCAAACAGTTAGATCTATTGTTACTCGGTGAACATCATGCATTATCTGTCGGTGTTGATGTGCGAAGAACGCGTCGTAATTTACTCCTTATTAGCACAGCAATGGTTGGGGCATCGGTCTCTGTAGTGGGAGGAATCGGCTTCATTGGACTAGTGGTGCCACATATATTACGCCTAATATTAGGCCCTTCGCATCGTTACCTTTTACCCGCAAGTTTGTTAGGTGGTGCGATTGCACTATTAAGCGCAGATCTTTTCCTGAACACCGTCTTTAGTGAACAGGCGATTCCTTTAGGGGTAGTTACCGCTGCTCTCGGTGCTCCTTTCTTTCTTTTTCTACTTATCAAGCAACGTGTTACTACGGGGAACTTATAATGACGTCACCATTAAGCTGTGAACAACTACAGTTCTCATTTAATAAAAAGCCGATGATCAGTGAGATAAACCTTTCCTTCGCAAAGGGAGAATTTGTTGGGCTAATTGGTGCGAATGGCGCAGGAAAAAGTACCCTATTACAGTTGCTGTTAGGGCTGTTAAAAGCACAGTCTGGTAATATATTACTTTTTGGTAAAAACATTCAGCAGATAAAACGACGCGAAATAGCTAAACAACTCGCTTTTGTGCCACAGGCGATTGAGCTCCCCTATGCCTTCAGTGCACAACAATTGGTCGCCATGGGCAGAAACCCTTATTTAGGCGCTTTTGAACTAGAAAGTGAAGAAGATAAACAACTGATTGAAAAGGCAATGCAACAAACAGATATTAGCCATCTTAGTGATCGCTTAGTGAATACACTTTCAGGGGGTGAAAAACAACGCGTCATTATTGCACGTGCTTTAGCACAACAATCACCGACAATTTTACTCGATGAGCCGATTGCCAGTTTGGATATTTGCCATCAATTAGAAACACTGCAACTAATTCATTCATTGACCCGTGCAGGCAAAACAGCGATCACTGCATTACATGATTTGAATCTAGCTGCGCGCTATTGCGACCGGTTAATATTGATTGGAAAACGTGAAGACGGCATGACAACCATTATTAGTGATGGTACTCCAGAGCAAGTGTTAACCGTACAAAATCTCAAACAGCATTTTTCTATTCATGCAGATATCACAATGCAAAATGACAAAGTGCAGCTAAATAGTATTTCGCCATTGAAAACCATACCACCCCAATTATGTATGTGATCTAAGTATTGTGCAGGAAAATGACTTAACTCAATGCGAAATTTGATGTAAAAGATTGCACTCTCAAGGAAAACATTAACGAGGAGCTAAGCGATTTATTTCGTTTAGGATCACAACTGAGGTGTAAAAGGCGCAGCTAAAATAAACTCTTGTAACATGCCCTCTGCAACTTGAATATCATGACCGCGAGTTAGTACCGATACCCCGACACCTACTTTTGCACCTGTTTTAGCTCCATCACTGCCATTAATCAAACCACCAACTAAAGCGGACCGAGCAGTTTTTCCAGCGGTAGATTTAATCTCATTCTCTCCTGTACCAATAATGCTTTGTGTTTTTAGCGGGTACATTACATCATTAATGGTGATCTCGTTAAGTTCAAATTTTAATAACGCAGTGCCTGCAACACGTCCAGCCCTTTTCACATCAGTTAACACGCCATAAACATCACTACCTTTAGGGGCAACAATAATGTTTCCAACCATTAAATTACTCTCGAGTTTGGCGGTAAAACGCTGCCCAGCTTTATTTTGACGGCTATTAAAACCTTCACTTATTTTCACCATAAATGCGGAACCAGCAGGCACTGTTGCAATGCCTTGTTCGCTGGACTGTTTCTCAGTTCGAGAAACTGAAGCCTGTCTTTCAGTAACAGCATCGGATAGAACAATGCGACTCACTTGTGCAATCGGTAGATTCATCTCTATGCCATTCATCTCTAAAATCACTTTTTCTGCATCCTGACTTTTAATTTCCCCATCAAAAGTACGCCCATCTTTCAGCGTTACCGTATCAGCAAAAGTCTGTCCCATTGCGCATAAGACAAGCATTATTGAGAAAACTTGTTTAACCATAAATTTCATCATGACTCCCATCACATTGCCCCTTAAAGGGTGATTGATGGGCCAGTATAGGGGGCTTTAGAAAAAAAAAGATAGCTATAGTAAATATAACCTTCTGTATAACCACTACTATTTTCAACACGTTATGTATTAGCTAAATTTATATCGTTTAAGCTCAAGGGGGAGCAGGTTAGATGGAATAAAAACCAATAAACTTCTATTATCAGTATATACAAAGTTCATCGGGCCTAAAAAATGTTCAGAATAATCAACCTATTACTACTTATCTTGCTATCAAATTTATCAATCGCAATGGCGACAGAAAACCAGCCAGCAACACTTGTTGATATCAATATTGGTATTGAAATGCAGAAGTTTGAGCAATCAGCACAGAATATAGAACACTCTATTACGCTGGCCTCACAGGCGTTACAAGAGATGGCTAAAAACCCCAATTTAAATGAAGCGCAACAGGATAAAATAATCGCTAGCTTTGAAAGAATGGATGCACTCGCAAACCGTTTTCAAACGAGTATTGAAACAATTCCCAGCACCATAAAACAATCCACACCTCCAGTTACAGGGGCAATTAATAACCTTTTTTCCAATATTCAATTAACGATTATTATCGCCTTAGTCGCACTACTATTGTTAATTCTCGGCGCTTTAGTTGTTGTCTACTACTGGGTATTAAAGCCAAGCACGGCGATGCTATTACAGACCACAGAGAAAATAGATAGTATCGCCGCAGCATTACAAACTACTGCCCTCATTGTTGAAAAAAATGCAGATCAACAACTAGAGATTTTAAATCACACATCACGTAAGCCATAATCAATACTGCTTTAATAGGAGTACACCGCACTTCTCACATCATTTTTTGATTGCCTAACCATTAAACGGTAAAATGTCGCAATGATAATTTTAAGGGATTTAAAAGAATGGCAGTGGAAGTAACCGTAATCAAAAGTACCGCCGTTGATCCCACTCTTTTGCAACAGGTTGCTGGCACTATGCCAGAATGGTTTCAGCAAGGTGGTATGGTAATGTGGTTGTTATTACTCACCTCATTTGTGGTAACCATTATTACCCTTGAGCGCGCTTCTGCTTGGGTAACTTACCTGCTAAAAAAAGAACATTTTTTAATTAATGACTGTTTTGCAGCCCTAAATAAAAATGAAAAAGAACAGGCTCTCCTTTGCTGTCAGAACTTAGATACTCCAGCACTTAACATGTTAAAGCATGGTATTAACAGCCTACCATTCTCACCGAAAGAGCGAATGCAATCTTACGCTAAGCATCAGGTAAACGTCATGGCACAAGGACAACCTCTTCTTCGAAGTGCTGTAATTATTGCCTTAATACTCGGCCTGTTAGGCACCATCTTAGGCTTGGTTGACTCACTAAATAGTCTTAGCTTTCAGCAGGAAACCTCATTAGCTGCTATCTCAGGTGCTGTTGCTCATGCATTAATTGCAAGCGCATCAGGTCTCTGTGTCGCATTATTTGCCTTTATTCCTTACAAAACCTTCCAGACTCAAAGTAATAAGCTCAACGATCATCTACAAAAAATAAGCGGTGACTTTGACTATATTTGCCAGCAGAAATCACTAGTCACAAACCAAATAAGTGAAATTATGGCATTGCAGGAAAAACGTCTTAGCGAAGCAATTAGCACAACAGAAACTGTCGCAGAGCAGAGCGAGATGCCTTATCATTATGAGTTTAAAGAGGGGTCCGATGAGGTAAATGTGAGCTTGCATGAAGAGATGCAAGACTTGCAAAAGACATCACAATCTTCACTTATTGACATGTACAAAGAGGAGTTAAGTGCTTCTCCACGGAAAAGAAAGAAAGGCGTAAATGGCCCCTCTTCATTATTTGAAATGTATAAAAGTGCCGTCAATGAAGATCAAGAACTATACGGAGTGAACGAAGTTGAGTTGCAGGAGCAACAGGAAACGGCACACTTAAAAAAAGTGGAAAACGAGTAATGTCATTACAAACATGGTCACAAGGTAAAAAGAAATAATGCGTTATCTGCCCTTTATTATTATCAGCGTCATTCTCTATGCACTATTTTTTTACCATAATCAGCAGCCTGAGCTACTGGCAACAAAAAATGTTGCGCCGGAAGAAAAAATCAGTGAGAAAGTCATTCCTCTCGACTTTAAGGAGACGACGCCCTCAAAAATACCAAGCACTCAGCTAGCACCTCAAGAAACTATTTCACAGGCACCACAAAGCGCGAGCATAACAACAAGTATCGGTGCGACTCCCACTCCGAGCATCGCGCCAGTTACTATCGAAAAAACTCAAAGCATAGCGATAGAGAATGGCAATGCAACAAAGCAACAACAAGCTAAGCAGCAGCTTTACACTTTACTTAAAGCGACTGAGGCGAGTGAAGTAGCTCTATTAAAAGGCGAGTACTATGAACAGTATTTTTATCTAGATCTGCCTGCTCCTCCTATTCCAAGCCCGCAAGTTAAAAAAGGTAAAATACAACCTAAGAAAGCACCAGAAAAAGAACTCGCTAAGAAGCCGGTACAAGATACGCAACCTTCTGTAACCAGCGAGCTACTCAGTCAAAAATCAAATACAAATATTGCGAATGAAGAGCCAGTAAAAAAAGACAAGGTCAAGCGTAGCTTTAAAAAACAGGTCAAACCTGTCGTTGCTACACATACAACAGGCCTACAAGAAGCGATCGCTGTATCAGGGAATAAACCTCTCTATCCGACAGAAGCTAAAAAGGCTAAACTACAGGGAACCGCCACGGCGACATTTGTTGTAAACATGCGCGGGAAAACGAAACAATCTAAAATAACCCATTCAAGCGGCCATCAAATACTCGATAATGCGTTACTTGAATTTATTGATAAAGAGCGCTTTATGCCTGCACTTGACGGCATCGAAAAAGTGACCAGCGAACAGCAACTTTCCTTCAAGTATGAACTCAAGTAATTAAAGTGTTATCCACCACTATGCTAATCATAATGATAATAAAATAGGTAATGGGATCAGGTAGATGAGTAAAATAAAACTTTCAACAGACCGCTTAACTATCGGGTTATATATTCAGCTTCCCTGCGCTTGGGGTGGGCACCCTTTTCTTTTCAACAGTTTCAAAATTCAAGACCAACAGCAAATAGACGTATTACAGTCCTTAAGCTTTAATCACATCATCTATTTCCCAGAAAAAAGCGCATCAGTACCACTACCTGCGAATACTGAAAAAAAGAGTCATGACATAGAGCCTAAAGATGAAGATGATTATTTAGATGCTTTGTGGCAAGAAAAGCAACGTCGAGTAGAAGAGCAGAAAGCCTATCTTCGTAACCTGAGAAAAAGTGAAAATCAGTTTAAACAATCACTTTCAGTGGTACGTGCAATAAACCTCAAATTAGATAACCAAGCGACACAAGCATTAAGTGATGCCACCGACCTCATCAGTAATATTACTGAAAAATTAAATGGCTGTAATAGCACCGTATTACATCTAATGGAGGAGGGACAAGAGAACGACAAATACCATAGTCATGTTTTCCATGTTGCTATTTTGTCAATGATTCTAGGTAAAGCACTAGCGTTATCTGAGCAAGAACTTATCTACCTCGGCCTAGGTGCGCTGTTTCACGATTTAGGGAAACTAAAAATTCCTAAGCAGATTTTATATAACCGTCCGGAAGTGAGCTCTGTAGAAAATAATTATTATAAAATGCATGTGCGTTACGCAATGGATAAAATTAACAATATTCCTGACTTTCCAAATACGGTGACGGAGATAGTTAGCCAGCATCATGAATTTTTAGATGGTAGTGGTTATCCACAAAAGCTCAAAGGCGATCAGATTAATCTATTGACACAAATTGTCAGTATCGCCAATGAATATGACAATATGTGTAATCCTACCGATAAGCACCCAGTACGAACACCCTATCACGCATTGTCACACTTATATAAGAATAGAGGTTCACAACTTAATAAAGAGATATTGGGGCTATTAGTGAAGGAGCTAGGCATATATCCTCCGGGGTGTATCGTGCAACTATGCAATGAAAAATACGCATTGGTACTTAGTGTTAGTAAGGAAAATATTCTACAGCCTAATGTTATGATCTACGATCCTTCGATTCCCAAAAATGATGCTGCAATTATCTCATTAAGCGAAAAAGAGCTAAAAATAGAAAAAGTAATCATTCCTAGCAGGCTACCAGAGAATATTCGGGAATACCTAAACCCACGAGCAAGGGTAAATTATTACTTCGAACATAATGATGTAAGCTAAGTAACCTATTTTATTACACCGTTAACTTTCAGGTCCTCTAGCTGGCAAACTTTCCAGCTCTTCAGCCTCCAAGCTTCCAACTTTCTAGCCCTTAAGCCTTCAAGCTTTCTAGCCTTCCAGCCCTCAAGCTTTCTAGCCCTCAAGCTTTCCAGCGCTCGAAAGCAGGTATTTTTAGTACATAGAATTTATTACGCAGATTACTCAGCAGCAACGATTTCTAAGTTAATACCAAATCCACTAAATAACTGATCAATCTTACTGGTTAAAAGAAGCTATTTCAGCGTTAAAAATTTCGTAAAGGGAATAACCATTTGCATCAATTTTCGCCTTGAACTAACTCCTTTTTCCTGCGTAATATTTGATCACTATATTAGCGGAATTGGTATAACAACAACTGAAACTTCAGAGCCAGTGTTTGTAGAAAGGGAAACTGCAATCGCTGTTTCTTAAATTTCAGGTAAAAAAATACCCGCTCGAAAGCAGGTATTTTAGTACTTAGAGTTTATTGCGCAGATTACTCAGCAGCAACGATTTCTAAGTTAACAACAACTGAAACTTCAGAGTGAACAGAAACTGCAATCTCGTAAGTACCAGTGTTACGTAAAGCGCCTTCAGGAAGACGAACTTCACTTTTAACTACAGCTACACCAGCAGCAGTGATTGCATCAGCAATATCACGCGTACCGATTGAACCGAATAGTTTACCTTCATCACCAGATTTAGATTCGATAGTTACCGCTTCTAAAGCTTCAAGTGAAGCGCCACGCTCTTGTGCAGCAGCAAGGTTTGCAGCTTGCTTAGCTTCTAATTCAGCACGACGTGCTTCAAAAGCTTCTAAGTTTGCTTTGTTTGCTGGTACAGCTTTTTGCTGTGGGAAAAGGAAGTTACGTGCGTAACCTGCTTTAACATTCACTTTATCGCCAAGTTTACCAAGGTTAGCAACTGTATCTTGTAGGATAATTTCCATAATATATAGCTCCTATTTACTTGTGTAAATCTGTGTATGGGATAAGTGACAAGTAACGTGCACGTTTGATAGCGCGCGCTAGTTGACGTTGGTATTTTGCACTTGTGCCAGTAATACGGCTTGGTACGATTTTACCACTTTCTGTGATGTAATTTTTTAACGTAGCTACGTCTTTGTAATCAATTTCGCTAACACCTTCAGCAGTGAAGCGACAGAATTTACGACGGCGGAAGTAACGAGCCATGGTATTTCCTCAAATTTGTTCTATGTACTGAGCGTGCAACACTAATTTGCCAACTTTATTGGCGCTTTGTTGATAAGTGATAAAACCACTTACCCTAAGTTGCATACCTTTCGATAATTTATTTTTTAACTGAGTGGCGAGTGTTCCACTTATTGCAACTGGCATATAACAATATGCGTTGCGTGGTAGCTCAACCTCTTTCTGCACTGAGCGATGTTCGATTGTAAAGTTACAATGTTCAACACCACTTGGACTAACTTTGAATGTTGGCTTTTCAGTTACAACACCCGATAGGCGCAAAAAGTTTTCAGTCACTAAGTTTCTTATGCTTCAGCAGTTTCTTCTGCAGCAAACTCTGGGCGTGGAGCACGAGGAGCACGCTCTTCTTTTGCTTTAGCCACAACAGATGCTTCAGTAACAGCAGCTTTAGTACGCATGATCATGTTACGGATCACTGCATCGTTGAAACGGAAAGCTGTTTCCAATTCATCGATTACTGTTTGCTCTGCTTCAATGTTCATAAGAACATAGTGCGCTTTGTGAAGTTTGTTAATTGGGTAAGCCAGTTGACGACGGCCCCAATCTTCAAGACGGTGAATCGTACCACCAGCTTCTGTGATAGATGCTGTGTAACGCTCAACCATACCATTTACTTGTTCACTCTGATCAGGGTGAACCATAACTACGATTTCATAATGACGCATATAAAAATCGCTCCTTACGGGTTAGTAGCTTCTTGACTTGGCTCAGCCGGACCAAATAGAAGCAAGGAACAAAAAGAGTGGCTGAATTAAGGCGACAAAGTGTACAGTTTGATGTGACATAACGCAAGATAAGTTTGCATTTCGATTTCAGTGATTGCATCTATGACCTAACTATCTAAAATAGCCTCTTTTGTGGCGCAATAAACGAGTATAATTTGGCAAATTCAGGGTGGTTTTATATCTTAATAGTAAATATCGCGGTTCTTTCTGCGAATGTTTGGCTATTTACCGATAAAACACAGCCAGAGCTCGCTACCGAGTCTTCTTCAACAAATACACAGGTTACCGTGTCTCCACAACCAACACATATTCCGACACTATTTAATATCGTGCTCAGAGAAGAAAATGTACTCTCTTCAATGGATAACTTTCACTTTCCATTTAGAGAGCCTCTGCCATCACGGGAAGAGAGCCTGCAATCACAACTAATATACACTCAACAGCAAGTTGAAAATAGAAACAGTGCGATAAAAAAAGAGCAACAAAAAAATAGTCGACAATCACAACAATTAGCATCGCTTAAACAAAAGAATGCGGACTTAAAGCAAGCCCTATTAATTGTTGATAAAGAACTGCTCGCACAAGAGACGAGGTTGCAGCAACAAAGACAAAAAATAGAAACGCTACAGAAAACAGAAAAAGTATTACCCTTGTTTCAAAGCGATATTCAATTAGTCAAAAAATCAATCGATAAACAACCTGATTTGATTAAGAAAAAAGCGCCAATAACAGAAAGACATACAGAACATTTAATAGAACAACAAACCGATATAATAGTGACAGAAACAGATAACTTTTCTGGTTCTGTTGAGTTTGGTTTCGCCTACGAGCAGGATAATCAGGTCACTCGTTCACTCAATGGTCGCCTAATCCTCGATTACGATGAGCCGGAAAAATACAATATCAATAGTGATTTAGACTTCGAATTCGAAAATGAAGATGGCGAGAAGAGCACCGATAAGTACCGTTGGCAATTACAGTCAGATTATAATTTAAGCCCGGTAAACTTAGTCTTTGCTCGTAGTGACATTAGCCGAAGTCAATTTTCAAGCTATGAGCGTGAAGATATATTTACAGCAGGGTATGGGCGTATATTCTTTGATACTGAACGCCATAAATTCAATGTTGAAATTGGTCCGGGTTATCGTTTCGCAAAACCAAACTATGGAGAAGATGCCGTTTCTGTTGATGAATTTATCGTGCGAACACGATTAAACTATGAGCGAGTGCTCAGTGATAGTTTACAAGTTTCAATGGACACCACATTAGAAACAGGTCGTGAAAATAGTGTCTACAACCTTAATTTAAAAGCACAAAATCGCATCTACCAAGAACTCTATTTAATTTTTAGCTTTGATTTCAAATATAACCAAAATGTGCCTATTGATACTGTTAACGAAGAGATATCAAGCGGGTTAAGCTTGCTATATGCGTTTTAATTAACCCATTCTTTTCTATTTACCTTCAATTCAGGTTAATGAAACCGTTATAGTGTTTTGACTCAGAGAGTAATGATGATGGATTATTGAGATACAGTGCAGTGAGTTTTATGTAATTTAGGTGAATGAGTGTAGCAATAACTTGTAATTTAACATAGAAGCCCGCGAAAATAGCATTGTTGTATCGCTTTGCTTATTCAGACCGAGGCTATTTACACCTTCTTCGTATCGGTCTTATTTTACGCATGTGACCATGTCTACATATTTACACATACTTTATTTTCAATATGATTTAAATCAAACAATAGCAAATAAAAAAACCACTCCCCCTCTCCCACCCTCTATTATTTGTTGTCATTCTTTTGATACCATGTCGTTTTTTATAAGGAAATCACAGTGAAAAAATCAAAAATAGTACTCGCGCTTGCGCTCGCATACTCTTTATCCGCTTGTGGCGGAGGTGGGAGTGATAGCTCTACTACACCAACCACGCCAACTACACCAGAAGCAACAGCCTCCCCTAGCCCAGAAATATTACCCGTAGCAAACACAAATTATTCTGTCACAGCAATTGATGGATATCTCAAGGGCGCTTTAGTTTGCTTAGACATTAACAGTAACGGTAAATGTGATGACGATGAACCTAGTGATAATGCAGGCAATGAACAAGGGCAATATAACCTAGCTATTCCAGATGGGCTGTTAGTCGCTGACTATAAGGTATTAGTTGAGGTCATCGAAGGGCTTACCGTTGATATGGATACACCATTAGTTGATGGTAAACGCGCAGCAGAAACTAAACCTTATAGTATGACAGCACCTGCAGGTAAAAGCATCATCACCCCAATGACTACTATTGTTAATATGATGATGATTCAAGATGAAAACTTAACCCCAGAAACAGCAGCGACTAAAGTCGTTAATGATTTTAATTTACCGAGTGATACAGACCTTGATGTGCTGTTAGGTGATTATATTAAAAAGGTAGAAGATACCGCTGATGAAGACACGGCTGATATCACTAACGACATTTTAATTAGACATCTATCCACTAAATTGGTTGATCAAGGTGCAATGCCAACTGGAGCCGTCAGCACTTCTAAAGTTGATGATAATGCAAATACCCAATTGGACGCGATTACAGATGCAGTCACCGATTTAAATATTGTACTTGAACAAATAAAAAGAGAAGCGTTAGCACTTGATGAGTTACGCCGAAAAGTTGCTCTTGAAGCTAAGTTACAAGCTGAAAGTGAAGCTAAATTGCAGGCTGAGCTTGACGCAAAAGTGGCTAAAGAAGCAGCTGCAATACTGCAAGCAGAAGCGGAAGCTCAAGCAGCAAAAGACGATGCAACTGAAGCCGATAAACTTGCTGCAAGCGAAGCCAAAGCAGAAGCAGACAGGTTAGCAGCAGAGCTTGCCAAGGCGGAGTCTGAAAAAATACTCGCTGAAGCTCAATTAGTGCTAGCTGCGGCAGAGAAATTAGCAGCGGATGCAGAAAAAGCAGCAGCAGAACAACTGGCCGCATACAAGCTAGCTTTTCAAAAAGAACAACGAGAAGCAACAGAAGCGGAAGAAAAAGCAATTGCAGATGCACAAGCTGCACAAGCAGCCACAGAAGCAGCGGAAGCTGCAAGACTGGCGGCAATTGAAACAGCTGATAGTGAAGCACAGGCAGCTGCCGAGCTAGCAAAGGCAAATGCTGAAAAAGCGCTCGCAGATGCAAAACAAACGGAAGCTCAAGCACAATTAGCCAAAGCAAAAGCAGAGGCCGAAGCGGCTCTTGAAGCTGAAGCATTAGCACTCAAAGAAGAACTAGCTACGATTGAAAAAGCGAAAGCAGAGGCAGCAAAACAACTAGAGCAAGAGCGTTTAGAAAGCGAAAGGTTAGAGGCGCTTGCAGCAGCTGAAGCTGCAAAAATTAAAGCCGAAGCTGAAGCCCTTGCTGAACAGGCTCGTCTAGAAGCAGAAGCTGAAGCTGAAACAGCACGACTTGCGGCTATAGCGGCGGCTGAAAAAGCTGCACAAGATTTACTCGACGCTGCTAATGCTGAAGAGGTAGCAGATGCGCAAGCAGCTGCTGAAAAAGCGGAAGCTGATCGCTTAGCCGCGATTCAAGCAGCAGAAGCAGCCCTCCAAGCAGAAAAAGAGGCCTTACTGGCAGCACAAGAAGCAGAAGCACAAGCTAAATTGGCAGCAGAAGAAGCACGTATTGCAGCGGAAGAAGTTGCTAAATTAGCAGCAGAAGAAGCAGCACGTATTGCAAGAGAGAAAGCTGAAGCTGAGCGCATTGAAGCGGAACAGGTGGCAAAAGCAGCAGCAGAGGCAGCAGCAGAAGCGGAGCGTCTTGCTGCCATTAAAGCTGAAGAAGAGCGTTTGGCAGCTGAACAGGCAGAAGCAGCTCGTCTCGCAGCCATTAAAGCTGAAGAGGAACGCCTTGCTGCTATTAAAGCTGAAGAAGAGCGTTTGGAAGCAGAGCGACTTGCGGCACTTGCTGCAGCAGAAGCAGCAAAAGCGGTATTAGAGAGTGGCGTAGTTAATACAAATCAAGATATTACAATCACTCTACCTGAAAATTCACAAACACTTATCCTTGAAAGCGATTTAATCGTTGAAGGCAAATTAACTATTAAATAACTGGACAGTTTAGGAGTTTATATTATGAATAAATTTACACTCACATTAACCGCATTAAGCGTAATGACATCTGTCTACGCATCCGCGGGAGATGCCATTCTTGATGTCCATGGCGATATTAAAGTTAATGGCAAAACCGTTATCACCGCCGAAGGGCAAGTAATTGATACCAGCCTTATCGATTTGACACAATATCGTATTTGGCCTGCGGGATATTACACCTTTACCAATAAAAACGTCAGTGACGATATTGTAAACGTCACCTTTGATGACCATGGCAATGAAACTTCTTTTACAAGAACAAAAGCTGGGGAAATTACCGAACAAGAATCCACCATCTTCAATAATGATGGCTCTTACACAGAGAACCGCGATGATGGAGAACCCCATAGCCATACTTGGCAACATTGGCATGAAGAGATAGAAATGCGCACATCTATGTGTGATATATGGGATCCTGAAACGAATGAACCTACTGGAATGCAAGAGCCCTGCCTTAAGTACGTTCTCATTGTTGATGAAAATGGTGTTCCGATACTCGATGAATGGGGGTATGAGCAATATGGTCATGAATATGATGAAAATGGAGATCCGAAAGTAGAGCAATACGAGCACTATGAAGGTTATCAAATAGATGTAACTCGCACTGAAACCTGCAGTGAAGAACTCACTTTTACACCGATCAATAAAAGTGAATTTACGACTGCAATATTAGGTGTTCCAACTTCTATCGCTTTAAAAGAGCAAGTAACAGGTACTCGCTACTGTGAAACCACCTTCACCTTTCCAAACGGCTTACCAGATAACGTGACAGAGGAGTCAGTTCGAGAGAATAACTTTATTGACGGCGTTAATGATAATGAAGTTAATCATGTCAGTTTTGAAATGGATACTGTGACACCACTAATGCGAACCACTTATCAATTGGGCGCTCAACTATTAACCGATTGTATTGTGCTTCAAGAGCGTGAAAGCAACGATCTTTATAATCAATATGATGATGATAACAATGGCCCAGAAACAAACACTTATTGTGCTGGCATTGGCCTTGTTGAGCATAGAGAGGCGCCTAATTCGGACAATGATTGGCAAGAGGTCATATTGCAACGCACAACATTTAGTGAAGTACAGTAAACAGTAACCAATTTAATCACAAATTGTGAGGATAGATTAATGAATAAGATAACATTAACACTCATTGCGCTTGCTGTTTCCAGTATTGTGCATGCAGAAACAACAACCATTACAACCCTTGACGTTAAAGGGGAAATTCAAATTTATGGTAACAAAGTCATTGATAGCCAAGGCACCACCGCCACTGCTAACAGTGATATTATCGATCTCGAAGCATATGACATCGATGACACTCGCATTAATAGCTATCAATATTTCGAGGGTTATAAAGATGGACAGTACTACACCATGACGTTTGGCTATGATGAATACGATAAATTTACCAGTGAAGTTAATACAATTGATGGTAAAGAAACATGGAAAGGAGAGTGGTATAACCGAACAGCTTCTGGTTTTACTTCGAAAATGACATCTACAAGTGGTGATTCCTACTTCAAATCAGAATGTATCACCGTCAGTGATTATACAACAGAGGTTAGCTCATGGCCTAGCATGACTAAGTTAGGAGAAAAGCTATCCAGTGTTGAACGCTTAGCTTTCGATCGAACAAGAACATGTACCGAAACAGACCTAATGAGTGATGCAGAGCCTGCCGTAAATATTGAAGAATACACAGACCAAGAGCTACTAGAAGTCACCCATCGCACAGTGCTGTTAAAAACCAGCTATGATCAAAATGGTTATGTGTCGGATGATTGTATTGTGGTATTAAGGGAGACCATGTGGGGCGAGCAAGTACGCACTTATTGTCGAGATTTAGGTTTAGTAGAGCTGAAAATGCGTAACAACGGCCTTTTATATCAACGAGTCAATGCGCTTTCTTCGCCTAACCTAGAGGGAAAACAATAATGAAAAAACTTATCTTAACAATGACAGCACTATCGGTAATGAGCGTCACTCACGCTGCTACTTTAGATGTAAAAGGCGAAATAAAAATTGATGGTAAAGTCGTATTTGATCAGCAAGGAAAACTCGTAAGCCCAAATCTGATTGATATTAACGCTTATATCAAATCACCAAAAGGGATTGCAATATTAACAGCTACCAACATTGAAGGACAAGAGCATACCATTGTGCTCACTGATGACGGTATGAAAAACAGTAGTGAGTTTGATTACAATAATGGTGAGTTAGAATGGGCCGGAGAATGGTTTGATGGAGAGCTTAATAGAATCCAAAATAGCTGGGATAAATGCTCTCCAACTAGAACTACAGAGGCGCTACAAAATATACCTTACCCTTCATTAAAAATAGGTAATACAGGTTCAAACTTTGCAAAATATAAAGTGTACGCTAAAAATAGTTGCGAAACAGACGCAGACAAAAATGAAACAGTGCAAGACATTGAGTCAATATCGTTACTCGCTAAACTAAACTATCAACAAGGACAGTTTAACTTTGATGATTGTATTTTAGTTGAGCAAACACGCTCATGGGGACGCGTCGACTTGAAAACCTTTTGTTTAGGACAGGGGCTGGTCGAATACAAAACTGATTATCGCAATAATGAAAAATCAGCATCTCGTGAATATAAGTTAACCAGTATTGAGATGTTACCTGATGATTATACCTGGGAGCATAAGATACTAACCCTTAATACAGAGGAAGAGATAAACTCAGGCAATGCTAAACTTGAAGCGCTATTAAGCGGGAAAACGCTTTACGTAATAGATACCGATAACGAAAGTGGCACGCGATCAGTTGAGAGTATTTCTTTTAATATCAATGGCTCTGTAACGGATACAGTTGAGACAGGTAGTTGGAAAGTAGAAAATGGACTGTTACTCACTTCATGGCCCCCATCTCCAGAAGATGTTGAGCAAGAAGCTGATAATGTTAAAGACAGGCTAACCGAGGTAACCAATGATTACATCGTATTAGAAGAAATAACAATGTCCCAAGAAGAGACTGATGGGCCGTTCAGAGTATACTTTGAGCAGTCCAAAGCGGAAGCTTATATGGCAACACTGCCAACTCCAGAAACGCCTGTAATAGAAATGCCTTATTAACAGTTAAACGTAAATAATAAAAAAACCTCGCTATTTTGAATAGCGAGGTTTTTTGTCTTTTACCATATGTAAAACTTGTTTAACGACGCTGGCGCACCACCTCATACAAACAGATGCCCGTTGCTACAGAGACGTTTAAACTTGATACTGCACCTGCCATTGGCAGTTTAATTAACTCATCACAATGCTCGCGCGTTAAGCGGCGTAGGCCTTTACCTTCAGCGCCCATTGCAATGGCAATGCCACCAGCAAACTTGCAATCGTAAACCTCTTGTTCTGCTTCACCAGCCGTGCCGTATAACCAAATACCTTTGTCCTGCAGATCACGCATACAACGCGCTAGATTGGTAACGTGAATCAATGGCACAGACTCTGCCGCACCACAGGCAACTTTTCGAACGACAGGCGTAAAGCTTGCAGAGTTGTCTTTTGGAATAATCACTGCATGTACCCCAGCAGCATCGGCACTACGCAAGCATGCACCTAAATTATGCGGATCAGTGACGCCATCTAAAATCAGTAAAAAAGGAGGCTCGTTTAGTTCATTTAGAATCGGCTCTAGATCATTATCCGTTAACACTTTAGCCGCTTTAATACGTGCGATAACACCTTGGTGCTGTTCATCTTTAGACTTTTCATCTAATGATTTGCGTTGCATCTGTTGCACTGAAATACCCCACTCTTGGGCTTTTGTCGTAATGTCAGTCAAGCGCTGATCGTCACGGCCTTTAAGCGTGTAAATCTCAATCACACGTTCAGGTTGCTTCTCTAACAGGGCATCAACCGCGTGCATGCCATAAATTAATTCACTTTTACTCATCTTACTTATCTCTTTATTAATGAGGTGGCGTTGCTTTTCCACCTACTACTATTCATTATGCTTTAGTATTACTTGCTTTGGCTTTAGCGCGTGCAGCGCGACCAGGGCGTTTCTTTTTAGACGTTGTTTTTTTCTTTTTCGAAGAAACGGTGTTCTTTTCACCCTGCGCTACTTTCTGTTTTGGCTTTTTCTTTTTTTTATTGGCAGCTTTACGTTGTGCCAATAATTGCGCTTCGGTCTCTTTGTCTATCTCTTTAATCAGCGGTTGCTCATTATGCTTGTTGCTGTTATCACGATTTTTGTTTTTTTCTTTGTTACGTGCGCGTTTATCAATAGGGCGATCTTTACTTGGTTTGTCACCTTTTTTAAGGCCACGTTTACGTTGCCCCGCCAATGCTTCATCAGCCAGTTCAAAATCGATCTTCTTATCATCTAAGTTAACCGATAAAACTTTTACCTCTAACACATCACCAATGCGATAAGTTCGACCAGTGCGCTCCCCTTTCAAAGTTTGCTTACCTGCATCAAAAATATAATAATCGCTGATCAACCCAGTGACATGCACTAGCCCGTCGATATGAATATCATTTAAACGCACAAAGAAACCAAAATTAGTCACGGCGGCAATAGTACCAACCATCACATCACCGATATGATCTTGCATATATTCGCATTTTAAAGCATCAGCAACATCACGGGTGGCATCATCTGCGCGACGCTCGGTCATCGAGCAATGCTCACCCAGTTCGCCCATTTCAGCATGCTGATAATGGTAGCCACCAGTTTCTGTCCATTTAGACTTTAACTGGCCTTTTTCTTGATGTTGAATAAGGTACTTAATTGCACGGTGCAAAATTAAGTCGGGGTAACGACGAATTGGCGAGGTAAAGTGAGAGTATTCACCTAACGCAAGGCCAAAGTGTCCTAAGTTTTCATCTTGGTAAACCGCTTGTTTCATTGAGCGAAGTAGCATGGTTTGTAATAACTCGCTATCTTCACGCCCTGCAAACACTTCTGCTAAATCGGCGTAATCTCGTGGCGCAGGTTTATCCCCACCACCTAAACTCAAGCCTAATTCACCTAAGAATGAACGGAAGTTAGTGAGTTTTTCTTCGCTTGGCGTTTCATGCACACGGAATAAAGCAGCCGCTTGTGCATTCTCTATTAAACGCGCCGAGGCCACGTTTGCCGCGATCATACACTCTTCGATGATCTTGTGTGCATCATTACGCACTAATGGCTCAATCGATTCAATTTTACGATTTTCATCAAAGATGAAGCGTGTTTCTAAGGTTTCAAACTCCATTCCACCACGTATTTTACGTGCTTTTTTGAAGGCTTTATAAAGGTTTTCCAGCTCTTCTAAATGTGGCACTAACGGCTTGTATTGCTCACGTAAAGGCGCATCGCCCTCAAGTATTTTTGCAACTTTGGTATAGGTGAAACGCGCATGAGAATTCATCACCGCTTCATAAAACTTATAATCTTTGAGATGACCGTCTTTACCAATCACCATTTCACTGACCATACACAGGCGATTTACCTGAGGATTCAGTGAACAAAGGCCGTTTGATAACACCTCGGGTAACATCGGAATCACTTGATCAGGAAAGTACACCGAGTTGCCTCGGTTGATCGCTTCTTTATCTAAGATGGTTCCATTACGCACATAATAACTCACATCGGCAATCGCAACCCACAAACGCCAACCGCCCTCAGGCTCTTTTTGACAGAACACCGCATCATCAAAGTCACGTGCATCTTCACCATCAATGGTAACCAGCGGTAAGTCGCGCAGATCAACACGGCCTTCAATCGCGTGATCAGGGACAAACTCACCAAATACTTTTAGCTCTTTATCGAGTCCTTTAGGCCACTCATGGGGAATATCGTGAGTACGTAGCGCAATTTCAACCTCCATACCGGGCTGCATATCTTGCCCAAGTACTTCGGTAATTTTTCCTAGTGCACTAAAACGCGCTTTGGGACGATTTATAATTTCAACAACCACTATTTGCCCATGACGCGCACCACAGTTGTTTTCTTTATTAATCATTATCTGCTGATTAATACGAGAATCATCGGGGATCACCATCGCGATGCCATCTTCGACAAAGTAACGCCCCACTATCGTGCCAGTACGCGCTTCTAATAGACGTACAAAGCGTGCTTCTGTTCTACCTCGCGAATCCACTTTAACCGGTTGCGCTAATATCTCATCACCATGGAAAAGAAAACGCATTTGATGTGCTGGTAAAAAAAGATCTTGCTCTTGATCTGCACTTTTCAAAAAACCAAAACCATCTTTATGGCCAATTACTTTACCTTTTACTAAATCCAGTTTGTCAGGTAGCGCATAAGTGGCATTTCGACACCAGACTAATTGTCCATCACGCTCCATCGCTTTTAAGCGACGACGAAGCCCTTCCGCCTCCTCTTCACTACTTAGTGAAAATGCTTTAAAAATAGCATCACGGGTGATTGGCTTGGCTTGTTTTTCCATAAACTCTAAAATGAATTCACGGCTAGGAACGGGGTGTTCGTAAGTTTGAGATTCTCGGTCGAGATGCGGGTCTTGTGTCATAATGAAGGCTCTTAATAATGTAAGTAATTAAAGTATATCTGAAAATGTGAAAAGCATCCTATTTATAATGAATTGTACGCATTTTAAAATAGCCATTACACAACAAAAATAGTTTAGCTATTATCTAAAATTGTTTGAACAATAAGCAATTAAGCAATAATTTTGCTAAATTGCCAAAAAAGAGTAGACACAAATTCAAAGCTTGAGTAATATTCGCGCCACGCTAAAGACGTGAGCACCCGTAGCTCAGCTGGATAGAGCGTTGCCCTCCGGAGGCAAAGGCCACAGGTTCGACTCCTGTCGGGTGCGCCAATACTTCGGTAGATAACGAACCAGTTCTTTAGTTTATAGTGGCGGATGTAGCTCAGTTGGTAGAGCCCCGGATTGTGATTCCGGTTGTCGCGGGTTCAATCCCCGTCATTCGCCCCATCTTTCTTAGATGTAAAACTCGTTTCGGTGATTAGCGCAGCTTGGTAGCGCACCTGGTTTGGGACCAGGGGGTCAGAGGTTCGAATCCTCTATCACCGACCACATTTAGAAAAGCCCGTAACATGTAAAAGTGCTACGGGCTTTTTGTATTTTAAGGCTATAGAAATAACCTCTGGGGCTACTTAAACATTCGAATCCCCTATCACCGACCACATTTAGAAAAGCCCGTAACATGTAAAAGTGCTACGGGCTTTTTGTATTTTAAGGCTATATGGATAGGATGAGCAAGCGTCTCAATTCCTGCCACACAGTGGACTCCCATTCACTCCCCTTCTCT